>CAZJNL010000181.1:0-8080 GCA_964546515.1 uncultured Oscillatoria sp. | reverse complement strand
GTTACCCCCATTAAAGAATAGAAGGGTGGGTAGATTCTCACACCCCGGCGAATCCAGAAGTTTTTCAGGTCGATTTTTCCCGATTTTTTGTACTCTTGGAAGAGTAAGCTGGAAACCAGAAAGCCGCTGATCACGAAAAATAAGTCCACCCCAGTCCATCCGATTCGATACCATAAATCGCTGACAAATTTATGCCTGCCCATCACTAATAAAATTGCGACCGCTCTCAGGGCGTCCAGCTGTTTGAGCCTGATGCGCTTGTTTCCAGAATCATTGGTTTGTGTCATAATACTTACAGATTTTGAGATTTCAGCAACTGAGGCGGCTGTTACCGCAATTCACCAGAGAAACCCTCAAGGCAAGGGGGTTTCGTGCGTCCGCAGTCCCTCTTTTGGGGGTAGGGGGAATTGGACGAAAGAAAGTGTGGCTTGCTCCCTCTTTCCACCGGCATGCGGCTATTTCACACTTATCGTAGCATAAATGCCATAAAATTATCAAGCCCCTTGCTTAGCGGCGGTCAAGTTGCGTGAAGAACGCGGGGAACCCTCCAGAGAACCACAGCCAGTGAACTGGCGTTACATGAAAGCCCCAGGCAATTTCTCCAGACGAGCTTCAATCTCTTGACAAGTAAAACAACTCGTGATAAGGCAGAGCCAACGCCGGCAATGTGGAGCTGACCCCTGCTTTTTAACAAAATGTAGCGAAAAATTAAGAATCGTTGCAGTTAAACAACACAGCGGTTGTTAAACCGGCGGGCTGAATCCCAAGCAGCAAGGGCATTTCAGCGATTGGCTGGGGGGTAGACTCCCCGTTGCAGCCGGTGTTCAGAGGGGCTTGATCTCTGAGAAAATCAGAAACGGATTCGCACAAGGGAGAACACAGACATGAAATTGGCTTACTGGATGTATGCCGGTCCCGCTCACATTGGCACCCTGCGCATTGCCAGTTCCTTCAAGAACGTCCACGCCATCATGCACGCGCCGCTGGGCGATGACTACTTCAACGTTATGCGCTCGATGCTAGAGCGGGAGCGCGACTTCACGCCGGTGACAGCCAGTATAGTAGACCGGCACGTTCTCGCCCGTGGCTCCCAGGAACGAGTGGTAGAAAACATCACCCGCAAAGACAAAGAAGAGCACCCAGATTTGATTGTCCTCACCCCCACCTGCACCTCCAGCATCCTGCAAGAAGACCTGCAAAACTTCGTTGAGCGGGCGCAGCTGGAAGCCAAAGGCGACGTGATGCTGGCGGATGTCAACCACTACCGGGTGAACGAACTGCAAGCCGCCGATCGCACCCTGCATCAAATCGTCCAGTATTATATCGAAAAAGCCCGCAAAAAGGGCGAACTGCCCACAGGCAAAACCGAAAAACCCTCTGTTAACATTATCGGCATTTCCACCCTCGGCTTCCACAACCAGCACGACTGCACCGAATTGAAGCGGCTGATGGCTGATTTGGGAATTGAAGTCAACGAGGTGATTCCAGAAGGAGCCTCCGTTCACAATTTGAAGAATCTGCCTCGCGCCTGGTTTAACCTGGTGCCCTATCGGGAATTGGGGTTAATGTCGGCTCGCTACCTGGAGCAAGAATTCGGCATGCCTTATGTGGATATCACCCCGATGGGCGTGGTGGAAACGGCTCGCTGCATCCGCAAGATTCAGCAGGTGATTAACGCTCAAGGGGCAGATGTCGATTACGAACAGTTCATCGACGAGCAAACCCGATTTGTCTCCCAAGCAGCTTGGTTTTCTCGCTCGATTGACTGCCAGAATTTAACCGGCAAGAAGGCTGTCGTGTTTGGCGATTCCACCCACGCGGCGGCGATGACTAAGATTCTCTCTCGCGAGATGGGGGTTCAGGTTGTTTGGGCCGGCACTTATTGCAAGTACGATGCTGACTGGTTCCGCGAGCAGGTGAGCGAGTATTGCGATGAAGTGCTAGTTACCGACGACCACACTCAGATTGGGGACGCCATCGCTCGTGTCGAGCCGGCTGCCATTTTTGGCACCCAAATGGAACGGCACGTTGGCAAGCGTCTGGATATCCCTTGCGGCGTGATTTCGGCACCGATTCACATCCAGAACTTCCCGATTGGTTACAAGCCTTTCCTCGGGTACGAGGGGACTAACCAAGTGGTTGATTTGGCATACAATTCCTTCACTCTCGGAATGGAAGATCACTTGCTGGAAATATTCGGCGGGCACGACACCAAGGAAGTCATTCAAAAGGGAATCTCTGCGGAGTCTGACCTCGGCTGGAACAAGGAAGCTCAGGCGGAATTGAATAAGGTTCCCGGTTTCGTGCGCGGTAAGGTGAAGCGCAACACCGAGAAGTTCGCTCGCGAGCGCGGCATCACTCAAATCACGGTTGAGGTGATGTACGCCGCGAAGGAATCTGTCGGCGCGTAGGGAATGCCGGTGAGTGGGGCACCCCTTGTGGGTGCCCTTTAATTAGGTTTGCTCCTAAGCTGCCAAGAATTCCTCTCGCGAGATATCTGCCTGAGTGCAAATACTCCTGAGCGTTGAACCCTTAATCTGGGGGTGGTTTGGCGCTGTCAGCGGAGTTCGCGTTCCGTCGGGGTTGTCTCGCCCCATGACAATATGTTAGGGATCCCGCAACAGTTGAAACCCCTGTAACTTAGCGTGTTTTAATAACTCTTGCTTTGGGGACATATCATTTTCGTTAGCGACGGCACCGTAGAGAGACGCGATAAATCGCGTCTCTACAAGAGCTTTTCAATAAGGATGCCACCGGACTTGATATCAGTGGTAAACTTAGGCATTTAGAGACTTGCCTCAGCGACAAATGCTTCGAGTACGGGGGAGTCTTGTTCCATAACTTCTTCGCCGAAGGTTTCAATATGGCAGCGAATGGTAGACTTTACATCTGCTAGGGCTTCTTCGTAGGTGTTCCCTTCACCCACCACAACCCCTTTGAGTCCGAGGGGGTAGGCTACATAGCCATCTGGATGCTTTTCAACGATTATTTTGATGCGTCTCATGGTTTTTATTATAAGCGATAGGGACACGGGGATTCAGCGGGCTGTGATTCTGCTATAATTATGCAAAGAATTGGCAAGGTGAGCGAGGGGGGTGGACTCCCAGCCCGGTTAGGCCGGCAAATGGAGCCGCACGCCAGCAAGCGGCTGGATATACTCTGCGGCGCGATTGCGGGGAATGCCGGTGAGTGAGAATAAAGTGAGTAGCTCCCAACAGGGGGTGTTCTTGCTATAATTCTTAGGTGTAAAGGAAAGCCCTACAAGATCAGGGAATCTCTTACTATGTCCCATCAGATAAGCTTGACTGATGCCTGCGCCAATCTGGCCCAACTTTGCGAGAAAGTAGTTGAGGATCGCGATGCCATCATCATTACGCGAGCGGAAGGCGAAAGCGTCGCCCTAATTGCCGCAGACGAACTAGAAAGTTTGATGGAGACAGTACACTTGCTGCGCTCGCCGGAGAATGCCATCCGTCTGCTAAGCGAGCTGCGACAAGCCAAAGCCAGAACCCTTAAACCTCAAAGTGTCAGTGAGCTGCGCCGGGAGTTAGGACTTGACGAAGCCGAATGAAGAACAGCCCCAAGACACTCCAGTTCGAGATGCTGTCTTTCGTCCCAATTTTCGGGAAGACCTGGTTTATTGGATAGAGACAGACCGCAAGACGGCTCTCCGCGCTTTTAAATTGATTGAGGCGATCGTGCGCGACCCTTTTACGGGAATTGGCAAGCTTGAACCGCTGAAATATCTGGAACCAGGTACATGGTCACGGAGACTGACTCAGGAACACCGCATTGTTTACTCAGTCAGCGATGACCGGATTGATTTTCTCCAAGCCAGATATCACTACTGATAGAATAATTCCTCTGGTCGAAGTCGCACCGGCACCCAGTAGCGTTCCGCCAAAGCGGAACGCACCCCACTTGCTTGCTGCAGTATGCTATAATTATTACGAAAAACGCGAACATGCGCCCAACTTGACTGGCAACTCAGAAACATGATGTCCTTCAAAAAGACTTTTTGGCTAATCTGCCTAACTCTAGCAGCCTGCCAGTGGGTGTTTCAATCTCCTTCAGGGGAGGCGACTTCACCCCAACAGCTAGCATCCAGCAACTCCCAACCCACCCAAAACCCGACTCAAGCGATTAAAACAGCTGAAATTGAGAAAGTTGAGTACAAGCAGCAGTCCAAAAATGGCCTCTGCAAAGTAGAAGTTAGCTACCCTCAGGTTAAAGGGCTAGCTAGTAAACAGGCACAAGATAAAATTAATGCTTCTTTGAAGCCGCAATTTCTGCAATCGGAACAGAACTATCTTCAGCCATTCGATGTTGAGAAGTGTGCGGCGAAGCTCCAGAAGGAATTCCCAAGTAAAAATGTCTCCTACACAGAATCAGGGGATTATGCAGTTGGGGTGAATAAAAACAGCATTCTCAGCCTTCGCTATAACCGGAGGCTGGAGATTTTGAAGCCAGCCGCCCACCCCACCAAGATAAATAAAGCGGTGACGCTCAATCTTAAGGATGGGAAAGCGTACAGTTACGAGGATTTGTTTAAACCGGCATCCAAGTACGCCGCCAAAGTCAACAAATTGATTGCGGAGAAGCTGGCTGCCAAAGAGCCGGCGGCAGCCAAGAGTTTTAAGCCGAAAAACAAATACATCTTTTTCATCGATAAAGATGGTTTGGAAATCCTTGAAATTTTCGACATTTTTGCGCTACAATCACTTACGGTCACAATCAAACCGTCAGAGATAGCAGACATTATTAACCCCCAAGGGCCACTTCAAGCGCTGGTGAAGTAAGATCGCACGTCGATTAATTTGCAAGGGCTGTCGCTGTCGGCTCCTGTCGGCGGAGCCGACAGCAGAGCGTTCCCAGCCTGCGGCTGGGAACGAGGGAAACGAGGGAAACGAGGGGAATCTTGTAGAGACGCGATTTATCGCGTCTGGGGAACGGGGGGTGAGGGTGACAATCTCAGCACCGGCACCTTCCCACATCTCCCCCATCCCTCACATCCCGCACAGCGCAGCCCGCTTCCCCCCATCTCCCCTGAAGTCCACAGCGTGCGAGGCGATGCCGGTGGCGGCGCTCGCGGCGGCGAGTGGGGCTGTGCCTAAGTAGAAATACTGTCTCCTGACTCCGAACTCCACTCTTCTGCGGAATCGTGCTACAACGGCAAAAGAGAGAACTTTTAGCCAGAGGGGTCTATGATTCAAAAGCCATCCCCAAAGCCGAAATTGCAGCAGAGCGTGGCAGGTTCTTTATCGAGAGACAGTTACCGCAACCGCCAGCTCTTGCTCAACAAGGTCAAAAATTACTGGATCGGAGGTGTGCGGTCGAAATCACTGCACGGCAGGGCACTGATTGAGCTCGGTTTACAAGAGCGGCTAGACGCAATAGAGTGTCCTTGGGGCGTCGCGTGGGAAACCTCAGACGCTCCCAGACAAATCTTGCCCCCAGGCACCAGAGTCATCGACAAATTTGATGAAATCGAACAGGGGCGCACCCTACTGATTCTAGGCGAACCGGGTTCAGGGAAAACAACAACCTTATTGGAACTCACCCGCTATCTCATCGAAGACGCCGAGCAAGATATTCAGCAGCCGATTCCAGTTGTATTCAACCTCTCATCTTGGATAAATGAAAAGCAACCCATCTCCGACTGGCTGGTTGAAGAACTGCACACCCAGTATCACATTCCCAAACAAATCGCTCAGATTTGGGTTACGACTGAGCAGCTAATGCCAATGCTCGATGGCTTAGATGAAGTCAGCGAAAAGCTTCGCCCATCCTGCGTGCGGGCGCTCAATCAATTCTGCCAGGAATACGGGCGAGCCGAAATAGTCGTGTGCAGTCGCCTCAGAGACTACGAAGTCCTTGGCGAGCGCCTGCAATTCCAAAGTGCCATCTACCTGATGCCACTCACCCCAGAGCAAATTCAGCAGTATCTCGCAGATGCCGGTTCGGGAATGGCTGCAGTCAAAACCGCACTCGAGCAAGACACCGCCCTGCGAGAGTTAGTCACCACCCCCCTGATGCTGAGCATCATCACCCTCGCCTACCAGGGGATATCTGCGGAAGACTTGCCCGGTTTCAATTCCACACAAGAGCGCCGCAAACACCTGTTTAACGCTTACATTCAGCGGATGCTGTCGCGCCGGCTCCCCAGCCAGCCGCACTCAATCGCGCAATCGCTGCACTGGCTGAGCCAGATAGCCTACAGGATGTCTCAGCAGTCTCAAACCTTACTTTTAATCGAGCGCATTCAGCCTAGCTGGCTCAAAATAAACCTGCAGAGCGGGCCCACGCTTCCCTTTCTGGATACCGGCAAACGAAAACCCAAAGCCTACCGGGCACACACCCTCGGAGTGCAGCTGGTTACGGGTTTGATTTGGGGGCTGGCCATTGCTGCGAGCAGCGGGCAAATTGTCGAGCCAGCGCTCGGGCTGATTAGCGGGATAGTGGGTGGGATAATTATTGGGCTGAGCGCCAAAGTAGAACCCATAAAACCAGTTGACAGCCTGAAATGGTCGTGGGATAATGTAAAAAAATGGCTTCCTTTTGGATTGATTGGCGGGGTGAGCGGCTGCCTGAGTGGCGGGCTTGTGTGGGGCCTGGTTGTGGGGCTGAGTGGCGCACTCATTAGTGGGATAATTGGCTCGGCTGTCGAGACAACAACGGTTCCCAATCAAGGAATTTGGCAGTCCCTCAAAAATGCCATAACTTTTGGTATGATGGGAGCCGGGCTTTGCCTGATTGGAGGAGCGGGGTTGGTGAATGCTGTTCTGCGCCCGGATCTGTATGTCTTAAGTCTCTCAACTTTTACCGCAGGGATTGTCGGGCTATTCCTCGGATTTAGTAAAGGAGGTACAGCCTGCATTCAGCACTTCATCCTGCGCCTTATCCTGTACAAGAATGGGACTATTCCCTGGAACTTCGCCCGTTTCCTTGACTGGGCTGCAGAGCGCACCTTTTTGCAAAAGGTTGGCGGCGGCTACATCTTCACTCACCGGCTGCTGCAAGATCATTTTGCAGCCTTAGCCGTAGAAAATTACCTCCAGACTGTTGCCAGCAGTCCAAACAGTGCTGAGGGCTACTTCCAGCGAGCTAATGCCTGCATTAGCATAAACGACAGTCAGCAAGCGCTTGAAGATTACACCCGGGCGATTGAAATCAATCCCAACTTCGCTGAAGCTTATGCCGGTCGGAGTTTGGCTCGCTACACCCTTGAAGATTATCAGGGTGCGGTAGAGGATTACGACCGAACTGTTCAGCTCAATCCCGCGCTCGCTAAAGAGATTACTTACACTTCCCAAACCTCCACTCACTCCCTGCTGAAAGCTGATCCAGAAACGGTTAAGGAAGATAACTCATCCTACTTGGTGATTCTGCTGAACGACGATTTTAACACATTTAATCACGTCTGTCAGTGCTTGATGAAGTACATCCCGAGCATGACGAGCGAACGCGCTTGGCAACTCACCACCCGGGTTCACCGCGAAGGTCAAGCCGCTGTTTGGTCGGGGCGTCAAGAACTGGCGGCACTTTACCGCATGCAACTGAGTCAGGCTGGCTTAACAATGGCTTTTTTAGAGCCGGCAGACCCAATTAAAACTTAAAACTTATTATATCATATCCGCTGCCGACGCTGGTGGTAGGGGCGGGTAAAAAGGGCGGGTTTATTACAACTATTCGCTGGGCCATGAATAGTTCGGATGAACCCGCCCCTACAAATACAGAAAATCAAGGCAACCGGACATGATATTCCGGAACAAAACGGAGAGGTTTATCTCCGTTTTTTAATGTTTAAGTTTTAAGTGTTAGCCTCATTGAGGCGGCTGCTCAGGAGTCGTGCCGTCGGTAATATCGATAGCAGCCGCTGGAGAAGGCTCTTGCCTGCGGGTTTTCACCTCATCAATTTTTGCTTGCGCTTGTTCTCGCACCGCTTGAGCTTTCTGTCTGGCTTGCTCAGCCCAAGAAAGCGCCCCTTCTGCGGCTTGTTCGCGCACAGCTTCAGCTTTCTGTTTCGCTTGCTCAGCCCAAGAAAGCGCCCCTTCTGCGGCTTGTTCGCGCACAGCTTCAG
>CAZJNL010000180.1:0-8111 GCA_964546515.1 uncultured Oscillatoria sp. | reverse complement strand
CTCTACAGCGACCTGTGGGCGAACTGCAATGCGCAGATGGACGCCGGAAAGCTGATCGAGCGCCGGAACCAGCAAGATCCCCTGTGGCTGCGCCAACTGATTGAGAAAGCCCTGTCGGAAAAGGGCTGGTGGGTCATCCCCCGGCCTTTTCTGTTCCGCCGGTTCCAACGTCTCCGGCACCACCCCCCGCTGAAAGCCGCACTCCGGCTTCCTGTGGCCGCGATCACCTTTCTGGCAGACTTGCTGGTCTTTTTCCAAGCCAACCTCGAGCTGCGAGGGGGGGGCGGTATGGGCTACTGGGGCAAACATCAGGGGAGCAACTAGCACGCTTAGAGAGTGTTTATAACGAAAAAGTGAAGGAGCCAGAAACCGGGGCAGGCACGCCGCCTGCGGCTACAGGCTGGGACCCTTAAATATGAGTTAACCCAGCAAGAGAAACCCGGTTTCTCACCAGATGCCGGCGCTAACAATTACTTTATAAATACGCTATTACTGCGGACAAAAAGCTTGCTCCTCGCCGGCAAATCTTTCAACTGATAATCCTAGCCAACATGCAGAAACTCTATGACCGCAAACGCACTGCGAATTGACGGTACGCTCATTATTGCCAGATCGGTCTGAACGGCTGCTGGATATCGGCTGCGGTCCAGTCATTCCGTCCTATCCCTATTCCGACAAGGCAGTCCGCGTGACTTGTATCGACTGGAAACTGCACCGATTCGACCCCATTCCGCCCAATATCGAGTGTGTGGAGGGCGACTTCACAACGATTGACCTTCCCCTCAACTCTTATGACGCGATTATTGCCTCCGACGTGTTTGAACATATCTTGCTAGAGCGGGAATCCCTGTTCGTTAAAAAGTGCGTCTCCGTCTTAAAACCGGGCGGTTACATGATAGTCTCGGTTCCGCACCGGGGCACATTTGCGTGGCTCGACCCCTACGAGATGAAGCCGGCAATTCACCGTCTGCTCTGGCGTCTGGGGCTGTACAAAAGCCTTCACAATGGTTCCTGCGACATTCGCAAGGGCCACAAGCACTATACAGTGGAAGAACTGGCAGAAAAGTTCAAGCCGCTGCAACTGGAGCGGGTAAGTTACTGGGGATACTTTTTTGACCCGCTGCTGTCTTGGGCGAGCGCTCTGTCGGGGGGTTCTCTTCAATTCCCCGGCGGCGCTTGGCTGGAGCGCTGCTGCAATCGGGAGTTTAAGCGCGACTGGGGGCAGCGGGCGTTCAATATGGCGATCCAGTTTTACAAACCACTTGACACAGTGCGGGCAGCTTGATTTGGAAAAAGGCGGTATATCTGTTTGCATTCACCAGATAAATCTCTGCCATAACCTGCGCCCAAACCTGGCAGATTGACTAAATGGCTTCATTCTCGCTTCATTGCTCTGCATTACTAACTCTGTTTTTTTCGCAGCTTACGCACTACCATTTTACCCTTAAAATTACCTAAACAGTCGGGTGCGTGAAGCGCAAAACACACCCCACCCCCACCGATTTCGGGGAAAATTTGCTGAAAGCTCCGAATTCAGAGATTTCAGCGAAATGTTATGACTTTTCCCACACTTGTATTTGTCACAGCCAAGACGAGAGAGAAAAACAAATAAAACGCACAAAGGAGAATCCTATGAACTACCATTTGGTCTTGGGACGACCGACAGACCTAGAGAGTATCGCCCGAGACGCGATTGCAGGCATTTGCCCCCGGCACGTCATGTGGGCCTTCAGCCAGGGACTGGGGGCAACTGTCCACCAACCGGGGGCGGAGCAGGTGTTGCCTTTAGACAGGATTCGCTCTAAAATCGCAGGCCGGCCCGAACACTGGGCCCTGGCCCGCGCCCTGTCCGAGCAGCTTACAAGTGACGACCTGATATACTGCACCGGCGAAGACGCCGGCATTCCTGTGGCAGCGCTGTGCGGCGCTAAGCCGAACCGGCCCAAGATCGCCGTCACTATGCACAATATAGACCGGCCTCGCGGGCGTGTGGCCTTGAAGCTGTTCCGCTTGGCGCACCGCATTGACCTGTTCTTGCCCGTCGCCCCCCCCAACTTCAATTTCCTCCGCCGCTACCTGCGCCTGCCGGAAACCCGCATCCGCAGGCTTCCCGAACAGACGGACACGACTTTCTTCACGCCCGGTCCCCCCTCACCAGACAAGCGGCGTCCGGTGATTGCCAGCGCAGGACTGGAGAGACGGGACTACCGCACCCTCGCCGAAGCGACAAAGGATCTAGATGTGGACGTGAAGATTAGCGGTTTTTCCCCAGACGCTCGCGCGTCGGCGCGGGCGTTCCCAAAAACCATGCCGGAGAATATGTCCCGCCGCTTCTACTCTTGGCCCGAGTTGGTGCAGCTCTACCGCGACGCCGACGTTGTGGCAGTCAGCCTCACAGACAGCAAATGCTGTGCCGGCATCACCACCCTGCTGGAGGCGATGGCGTGCCGGCGACCGGTGGTGGTCACCCGCACCCAAGGTCTTGCCGATTACCTCGCCACTCCAGGCACCGTCACCACCGTTAATCCGGGCGATCCCGCCGGCTTGCGGCAAGCGATCGTCAACCTGCTCAACAACCCCCAAGAGGCACAAGCGCAGGCTCAGCGCGGCTACGAACTGGTTATCAAGCTGCACAACAGCGAGCGGTATGTCGAAGCCCTCACCGCACAGCTGGCATTATTGTAGCTAAGGGCGCGGCTGCCGGTTGCGCTCGCGCCATCAGGACTTGCGCCTCTCAACGGTAGAATCAGGGGGTTCAGGGGAGAGGGGGAGAAACTCTCTTCCTTGTTCTTTCTTCAATAAAAAAAGTCAGTAGCTGCTCCTAGCGGTAGCCTCCTGCTACAGGCAAATGCCTGGAGCGAGCCTCTTAACGCTAAGAGGGAAGCTTTGAGCTGGAAGAATCGATATCCTCTTCTGGAAACAGCTTAATAATTCCTTTTTTACTCAACCAGAATAACACGAGAGCCGGTGTCAAGGCAAGAGACGCCCCGGCTGCGCCCATTAATATGAATTTTTTCTTAGAACCGCTGGGAGCCTCTGGCAAGCTAGGCTCCGACAGCGTTTGTAACGGTGGATAAGCAGCAGAAGTCTCCGGTTGACTCAAGTTTAATTTCGCCACCGTGGAACTAAAGATCGCTTTAGCCACTTCCACTTCTCCCTGAAGGTTGTTTAAGGTAGGCTGTTCCTTAGTTAAGAGCTTGAGGCGGGTTTCTAGCTCGGCAATTTGCTGGTTTAGCGTTTCAGCCTTGGCCATCATTCCCTGCGCCTCTCCCCGCACGGTTATTAACTGCTGGAACAGAGTCGCTCGCTCTCCAGAAGCACTCCCACTGACTGTTAGGTTCAGAAAATCCAAAACCTCTGGATCTACCGGCTTCGCCAGAATCAAATTCCCCCGCTCCATTAAAGCCTCGCGAGCCGCTGACTGCTTAGTTTTTTCCGCCATAACCATAGGGGAAGTCGGCGTCCATTTGGATATTAAAGTTAATATGTTCGCGCTGGCTTCACTGTACTTTTTTAAATACTCTTGAAAGATTTGATCCCCTTGGAGAGTCAAGGCATCAACGGCTTGTTGGGGCGACATCCCCAGATTAGCGGACAGCAGCTGCATGCTGCGCTCGGCTTTCTGCTGCTCTCCTAACAGTTCCGACCTTTCCTTGCGCAACTCCTCAATGCTATCCGCAACTTTGTTTATTTGTTCGGAATTATTCAAATTTGAGGTGGCCTTATACTGAGACAGGCGCTCTTGCGCGGCTTTAAACTTTTCCTGAGCTGCTAGCAGAATGGCTCGAGTTTCCTCCTTTTGCCGCTGCGATTCTTGAGCGCTGAGTAAATCCACCTGTTTGATTAAGGCTTGATTGAGCGCCCGAGCTTTTTTTAGAGTCTCTTCTGGGCTGCTGCCGCTAATCTCAAACTCGATGATTGTAGTATTCGGCACTAAGCTAATTTTTGGTTTGCCAAATTTTTCTGGAGGCAAACCAGCCGCCTTAGCTGCAGCCGACAAAACTGATGGGCTATTGGCTAGGTACTGGTAGTTCTCTCGCGGATCTAACCGCTGACTGTACCCCGCCAGCTCGCCACCAGATGAGGCCACACCAACTCCCGGCAAGTTAACATCTACTCCCGACTTGGACTGTGGAAGATATAAAGACCACCCACTTGTATAATTGGGGGCTTGTTTTTTCATGGCCAGAATAGCTCCACCCCAAATAAGGCCATTTAGGAAAATCCCCAACATTAGATATAGCCAGCCGGACGCAAACCACGATTGCCGGTTGTCATTTCCTGTTGAGGGTTCCGAACTCTCTAAAACTCTCGTCATTGAAAGATACCTACTAGGGCTTTATCATCTTATAATAAAAACAGGTATACACCCAAAACAAGGAGTTTTCATTCCCCAGTAGCTTCTGAATACGGTTATAGCACAGTCACTTTTTTTTGGCGCTGACAGTGCGCCAACTCCGACTCCCCGCACTCAATTAGACCGAGGGCGCTCTACCGGCAGCCCTTTCCACTCATGGCCCAATCCCCTTCCCGCCTTGCAGGCTCTCGCAGAACCGCCAGCACCCCCCCGAACCGCCAGCGTTTTTCTGGTTCAACTGGGGTGTTGAACTTTCATTATGGCTGGAAAATAGGTGATCGGGGGGCCATTTAGGCCGAAAAATTTTTCTCTCCGACAACTGCAAGCCCGCCTTCATTACTGATTGTTTATTGTTTATTGGTTGCCGAGCGCTGACAGCTAGATGCGCCAGCGGCAGCCCGCAAGAATATAATTAAAAGCAATCGAACAAACGTGAGAGCGCACCTAAAGAAGCGTGCCCTTCCCTCGGGTGCGGCTGGACTGCGCTTTCGGGCATATTTTTGTCAAGTTTAGGAACCTGCTTTGAATAAATTATCCCCCTGAAGACGGAAAAACTCAAGATAAGATTAAGAAGATTTCCCCCCTTATGTCTCAAATCCGGTTTTCGCTTCACAAAAAACCTAACCCCCCCGCCCCCCTTCCCTCATAGGGAAGGGGGGGAAATTTCTCCTCCTCCTCCCCGCTCCCGGGGAGGGGGCTGGGGGGGGTTGGGTTTTGTTCGGCATATACCGGGATTTGATATCATCAAGCTTCATGCCGGCACTGCTTGCGCCAGTGCGGCCCCTAAATGAACAGTTCTCAGGTGTCGCGTTCTGTTCGCACCCACTCGGTTTGACGCCGAACCAGAAAAGCCAGATAGAGCGGAATTTTCCACAACAAGTACAGCGGAACAGCCGCCAGCGCCTGTACCGGCAGCGCCGCTCGGCCAAAGAACGCCCAAGCTGCCACAATCGATAATAAAATCAGCATCCCGCTGCCGGCTAGCAAGCAGGCAGGCACCGGTGACGCCCCCCACACCCCAGCCAAGATGGCGGCTGCAGTACAGGCTGCCCACAGCATCACCAGCAAAGAAAGGGGCGGCACGCACAAATCCAGCCCCAGCGCCAGCAAATCGAATCGCTTTTGACGAATGGCTTCTTTGAGCAGTCGAGGCACTTGCTTGAGCAGCGTTTCTATGTGACCGTGCTCCCATCGGGTTCTTTGACTTTTTGCCGCCGACTCCTGTTTGGGGAGACTCCCTGTCACTCTCGCCTCTGAGGCAAACACCGGCGGGTGCCCCGCTATCGCCAGATCCAAACCCAGCTGCATGTCCTCTACAATGTTGCCGCTGGCTAAACAAGCGGAGCGAATCACCGCCCACGGAAAAGCCATTCCCGTGCCGGTGAGCAAGCATGGCAGCCCCAATCTGTCAAGCCCCCTGGGACGGACTAAATTCTTCACCAAAAACGCCAGCGCCGAAACCAAATCCCGCGCCTGAGGACTGGGCGGCACCTCCAGCAGGTATGTCGCCTGCACCGGCCTTCCGGAAGCCACCGCCATCCGGGCGAGACGCTCAACTGCACCCGGCTCTACAGTACAGTCCGCATCCACCCTCACCACCGCCGCCGGCGGATCTGCCTCCAGAAACCGCTTTCCGCAGTCCAAAGCGTAGCCCTTACCCCGACGCGACGCATCCTGCCGTTCGATGACAATAGCCCCCGCCTCACGGGCAACTGCCGCCGTCTCGTCGGTGCAATTATCTGCGATTACCGCCAGCCGGTCGCCAGTTTTCAATTCCGGCTGTAGCGTCTCAATTGTTTTGAGGATCGCCGCTTCCTCATTGTGCGCCGGCACTAATACAGCCACCCGGGGCTGGGCTGTTCCGGAATCCGATTGAACACGCCAGGCCGGCAATAGCGCCGCAGCACACTCCGCGAAAAGAACCGCACTTGGAACCAGCAGCCCCAAGGCGAGCGCCAACAGGACGGTATCAACCAATAAAAGCATATTAAATCCGTAGGAACACTTTACTAATCTTTGAGGCGGCACTTCCTCGCGGGGTTGGGGCGGGTTTATCAATACTCTGAGCTGCGCCGCAAATATCTCTGGCCTAACCCGCCCCTACAGTCCCTTCCCTTTCTGCAACCTCCCCCCGCATCTGATTCGACCAGATTGCAGGACGCTGCGGGACGCTGTTACAGGGGGCGGGTTATAAATATTGACAACTCCGGTGCCGGCGTCAGGCGCACCGGCCAGCTTTTATACAAAGCTATCATACCGATACTATCTGACGGTATTTCTTTGAAACTCGGATGTTGCGCCAGTTTCACTGACAGCCTGCTTTTCCACGGCAAGGGATCGCGCTTTATCAATGCTTGCCCGAAACAGAGCCGCTAATTTTCCAGCCTCCACAGAGGCATTGTGCTGCTTAGCGACACGCTCAGCCCCCATTTTGCCCATTTGTTCGAGCTTTTCCACCGGCTCGGAGCAAGCGGCACACATGGCATCCGCCAGCGCTTCCACCGAACCCGCCGGCACCAGCCAGCCGCTCACACCAGGCTCGATTAATTCAGGAATGCCGGCGACATAGGTGCTGATCGCCGGACGCCCCAGCGCCAGCGCCTCCATCAGCACCACCGGCAAACCTTCAGCGAGACTGGGCAGTACCATCGCCCGCGCCGCCAGAATCTGTTCACGAACCCGATCGCCGCTCGCCCAACCCGCGATCTCGACGCACTTTTGCAGACCGAGCCGTGCGATTTGAGCTTCGAGTTCGGCTCGCAGCGGCCCATCGCCGACCAGCACCAGCTTAAACTCCAAGCCAAGGGCAGCCAGCCGGCAGGCTGCTTCCAGTAAAATGGGATAGCCCTTCTGCACGTCAAGCCGGCCCACACACACCAGGCGCGGCTCCTCCGGCACAGGGGTGTGGGGCGCAGCCAGAAATTTATCGTCTACACCGCAATGGATGACGTGGATTTTTGACCACTCCTTATAATTGCACCACCGGTAAAGTTGGCTGCGACCGAATTCACTGACTGTGACAGCAAAACAAGCCCGCTCTACTTTTTCTCGCAAAGCCAGAAGTTGGGGTTTGTCAAACTCTTCCGGACCGTGAATGGTGAAGCTGTAAGGCGGACCGCCCAGAACCCTCACCAGCATCGCCACCGTCGCCGAATTGGTTCCGAAGTGGGCGTGAACGTGATCCGCACCGGCATCTGAGAGCCAGCGCCGCAGAACGCACGCCTCAGCGAGATAAGCCAAGTGCAGCGCCACGCCCCGATCTGAACGCCAGCCAATCTTGAGCGCCAGCCACAGTGCTTTTAGGAAGGGAACCGGTCGGGTTGTGGCGGTGCCCAGGACGCCCCGCAGCAAACCGGCTATCCCCACCCCCAAGACAACACGAGTTTTTTCCAATTCAGCTTCGTCTGCAACGTCAGCCAGGTTAGCGCCGCTGTAACGGATGGAAAAGCGCTCCACCCGAATGTTGTGAGTTTCCAGACCGGCAATCTCTCGCCGGATGAAGCTGTGACTCACTTTCGGGTATTGGTTGACCAGATAGGCAACGGTGGCGTTGGGCCCCTGTGGCATAATCTCTTGTCCCTTGCTAGAAACAAATACGGCCTTCAATGCGCTGTGGGTTTGTTAGAACAGCCCCTCCAGGCTAGATGCCCATTTTACCACCGTCGCTCAAAAGTTTCCGCTCGTGCTGTCAAAATGACAAATTGATGCATTGCCAGCAGGAGAGGGTTCGTCGGTGATATCTGTTTGGTGGGGG
>CAZJNL010000179.1:5910-8125 GCA_964546515.1 uncultured Oscillatoria sp. | reverse complement strand
ATCCGTAGGCTGCGTAGCGCTAACGCGCCTCAACGCTTACGGCCTGCCCTCAATGTCTAATGTCCTAACCAGTTTGGCTAGTGCTAGATAACCTATTTAGACTTCGCTCGCGCCTCCTTAACCATTGCAATTAAAGTGTGGTGAGCGTCTTCCGCACCTTCTAGAGTGCGCTCGAACTCAATTCGCACCGGCACAGCAGCACCACTCACTTGTGCCGTTAGATTCATCCCCTTTGGGTCAATTGAAACCATCTCCGCAGCAGTCGCCTCCGGAGATCCGCCAAATGTCTGGGCGTAAAGAAGCACAGCATTGGCGTGATCTTCGTTCATGTGCTGGCAGATGCGATCGCTAACTTCAGCAGTTATCGGTTCAGACATTCAGACACTCCTTAGAAGTGATAATTTGACAATTATTGTATTTTATAACCGCCCAACTATTCTCTAGCAATTCGCGCATCATTTGTTAAATATTGTAGGGGGAGGCACGGGGATTGTAGGGGGAGGCACGGGGGCCTGCAACTACCCATAGGGGCGGGCGTCAGCGCGATTGCGCGGACAAATTTTTGCGCGAATCATTTAGGCACGCTCCAGTAAAAAAAACTATTTGGCCGGCTAAAATCATTCAAAAATGAAGCGGGCTGTATAAACTGGCTCAAACAGGGAATAACTCGTTTACCTAACTTCTAGCTCGCTCCTGTACATCAAACTGGTATGATATTTCCAGACAAGTAACAATAGTTTACACTCCTTTGCCGGACTTCAGATTCCGACTGACCCCCCTAACCCCATCCTCCAGTTATGACTCTAAGGATTTGCCGCCTAGTAGCGTTCGCCGGCTTGCTGGTTGCAGTCGGTGGTTGCGGCTGGCTGCCCAAGGAAGCCGCTGACGCCCAAACCCGCGCCCCCAGGGCGGAAAAGCCCGCCGGCGCAACGCCGGTGGATGTTGCCATCGCCCGCACCGGCACCCTGAGCGAGCAGCTGGAGTCCACCGGCACCACCCTCCCCGTGCGAGAAGTCTCCCTGCGCCCCCAAGTCGAGGGCAAGCTGCTGGAACTCAACGCCGATGTGGGAGACACCGTACAAAAAGGCCAAGTAATCGCCCGACTGGACGACGCCCTGCAGATGAGTGCCGTCGTGCAGGCGGAAGCCGAACTAGCCGCCCGCAAGTCCGAGGTGGCGCGTGCCGAGGCAGAAGTTAGCAACGCTCGCACCAAAGTGGAAGAGGCGAGACTGCAACTGCAGCAAGCCCAGGCAGACGCCAACCGGCTCGAACAGCTATATAAAGAAGGAGCGATTTCAGCCCAAGCAGCGGAACAGGAGCGGACAGCGGCGCGAACAGCCGAGCAGGCTCTGCGCTCCGCCCAAACCCAAGTTGCCACGCAGCAGCAAGCCGTCGCAGCGGCGCAGGGGCGCGTCGTCGCCCAGCAAGCCATCCTCGCCCAAGTGCGAGAGCGACTCTCCTACGCAGTTTTAACCTCCCCGATCGCCGGCAGCGTGCTGCAGCGCGTCACAGAACCGGGCAATCTCGTGCAGCCTGGGAGCGAAATTCTTAAAATCGGCGATTTCAGCCAGGTGAAAGTCGCCGTCGATGTCTCGGAATTGGAACTGAGCAACATCCGGGTTGGGCAAACGGTGCGAGTCAAATTAGACGCCTATCCGCTTGAAAACTTCACAGGAGTTGTGAGGCGCATTTCCCCCGCCGCCGATCCGCAAGCTCGCAGAGTGCCGGTGGAAGTCACTATTCCCAACAGCAGCGGCAAAATTGGCAGCGGGTTGCTGGCGCGAGTCAGCTTTCAGTCACGGCAAGCTCAGCGGGTGATCGTGCCGGTGGCGGCGCTGGAAGCCGGTGGAAGAGGCAGAGGGGGAGCTGGCGAAAAGGGGAGCACAGCCGCAGTGGGTAGCTCACTTGTAGAACGCCGAATCGCGTCTAGAGCGTCGGAGCACAGGAGCAGTGAGGGGGTTGTGTTTGTGGTGAGTGGAGAGGGGAAGGAAGTCAAGGTTTCCGCTCGCAGTGTTGAGCTTGGCGAACGCGCCAACGGGCAGGTAGAAATCCTGTCGGGATTGAATGCGGGAGAGCGATTCGTCGCCCGCGCCGGCAAACCCCTGAAAGACGGCGAGGCAGTTCGCTTAAGTATTTTGTCGGAGAAATAGTTATGTTATACCGGCAGTAGCAGCGATTAAGTATGCCGATAGCGATGAAGACGCGATCAATCGCG
>CAZJNL010000179.1:0-5810 GCA_964546515.1 uncultured Oscillatoria sp. | reverse complement strand
TCTCTACAAGAGAGAGAGCGCGATGAAGACGCGATCAATCGCGTCTCTACAAGAGAGAGAGCGCGATGAAGACGCGATCAATCGCGTCTCTACAAGAGCGATAAGTGCGGCTGGGATGCTGCGGAGAGAGCGGCTTGCGATGGGTGCACCGGCAATTCAATGATAAACTCCGCTCCGCTGGTTGGCGGATTTTCAATCCAAATGCGACCCTGATGCACCTGCACCACAATCTGATAGCTAATCGCCAACCCCAAACCCGTGCCTTTGCCAATTTGTTTGGTCGTGAAAAAGGGGTCAAAAATTTTTGATTTAATCTCAACCGGCACCCCCGGACCGCTGTCGCGCACTCCTATGCGGACATGCAAATTGCCTGCATTTTCAACCAGCTGGGTTGTAATTTCAATCAGTTTTTCCGGTTGGGGAGAATCGCTGACAGCATCAATGGCATTGCTGAGCAGGTTCATAAAAACCTGATTCATTTGGCTGGGGTAGCACTCCACCAAAGGCAGATTGCCGTAGTGCTTGAGTACCTGGATTTTGTCCTTAAGCCGGTGGTGGAGCAGCAGGAGAGTGCTGTCGATTCCTTCGTGCAGGTCAACTTCTTTTTTCTCCGCCTCATCCAGCCGGGAAAAATTGCGCAGCGACAGGACAATCTGGCGGATGCGCTCGGTTCCCACCTTCATAGAGTCGAGGATTTTGGGCAAATCTTGCTCGACAAAATCCAAGTCTATCTCCTGTTCAAATTCGCCAATTTCTGGCGGCCAAGCCGGCAGGGCTGCTTTGTATAAAATAAGGAGCTGCATTAAGTCTAGCACATATTCGGTAACGTAGGGCAAGTTGCCATAAATAAAATTCACGGGGTTGTTAATCTCGTGAGCAATCCCCGCCACCATTTGCCCCAAGCCAGACATTTTCTCGCTCTGGACGAGCTGCGCCTGGGTTTGTTTCAGTTGGGCTAGGGCTAGGTTGAGTTCTTCCGCTTTTTCGGCGAGGAGTTTGACTTGTTCTTGAGATTTTGCAAATAACCGCACCTGACGCCACGCCCCAAGAATAGCAATCGCCAGCAACCCCCCTAAAACTGAGGCTAGCACATTTAGCGCCAGAAGCTGGGATTCGAGATTTTCGCGAGGAATCACCAAAGCAACTGACCAGTTTGCTTCTTGCAGGGGGGCATAGGCAACATAGTACCAGTTGCCATCAAGTTGCGTTAATTCAATTGCTTGCTGCTGGATCACCATCCGCCGGGAGATCGCCGCTAGGTTGGAGTCTGTGACTTCCAGCAAACTGGGAGCGGGTTTTTCTACGGTTCCCCTCAGTTTTGGGTCAGGATGGACAATTGCCCTGCCTTCAGAATTGAGGGCAAAAGCATAACTGTTTGGGCCTTGCTCGATATGGCTCACAACCTGTTCCAGGCGATCTATTTTGATGGCACCTCCCAGCACGGCTTGCGGCTGGGAGCGCTCGCCAACCGGCGCAGCCACAAGCACTTGGACAATGCCGGTGGTGCGGCTAGTCAGGGGATCGGAAACATAAACCTGCCCTGCCATTGCCCTTTGAAACCAAAGCCGGTCTAGAAGATTTTTCCCCTGAGCGTAACCCACTTTAGTATTGTAATACGAGCCGTCAGAATAGGCGAAAGTAAAATGGTGGTATTCGTTGATCCTCTCCACTTCTGATTTAAGATAAGGGCCAGAAACTTCCCAGTCAAGCGAACCCACCACCGGCGTATTGGCGATGGTTTCCACCTCAGCTTTGCGCGTGGCTAGCCACCGGTCGATTTCAGCGATGCCTTGCTGGACTTCTAACAGTGCCTTTTCCCGCAGCTGTTGCAGGATGAGCTCCCGTACCACCTGATAGCTAGCCAGGGCGAGCGCACCTACTGCCAGCGTCGTGCCTGCAAGAATAGAGAGTACAGCTAAGTTGCGCGGTTGCCGCTGTTGCTGATAGGGGCGCTGCCTGGATTGGAACATTTACCGCAATTTTTTAGAGAGAGTGGAATCTTTTCCTAGCATAGCGCCGGCCTGCAAGTGAGAATGGTATAGCCAAGATCGCAGTCGCCGCCAGAGGCGGGGAAGACGGGAGCATCCCGATTTTGTAAGTCTATTCATTTTTTGTAGCACAGGCGTCTCGCCTGTGCCCGAACAATAGCTCGCTCGACAGGCAAGATGCCTGGACTACAAGAGATGGGTAAACAAAAATGGGATGCTCCCGGGAAGACTCCTGCCGGCCCTAACCTTGAGGCTGCTGAATCGGAATCGCTATCGCGAAACAATCCCAACACAGTCACCGTGCCGGTTTCCACCGGCACAGGCGCTAATCCCCAATGGCGAATGGCACCGGGAAGAGGTACAATTCTGAAATATCAATTATCAATTAGAGATGCAAAAGAAGAATGTCAGGATTTAGCGTCAGCGCAACTGCCATCCGCCAGCACATCGGCACCCTCATGCTCACCCTAACAGTAGTGGTGGTGGGGATTTTCTTCCTCTCCCAGCTGCAAGTGGATTTGCTGCCTAGCATCACCTACCCCCGGATTGGGGTGCGCCTCAGCGCCCCCGGCGTCTCCCCAGAAGTGGGAGTCGAGGAAGTCACCAAACCCCTGGAAGAAGCCTTCTCCGCCACAGAGGGAGTGGTGCAGATTTTCTCGCAAACCCGCGAGGGACAAATCAGTTTAGATTTGTTCTTCCAACCGGGGGGAGATATTGAGCAAGCGCTCAACGACGCCACCGCTTCCTTTAACCGCGCCCGCTCCAATCTGCCAGACATTATAGAACAGCCGCGCCTGTTTAAATTTGACCCCTCCCAGCAGCCGGTCTACGAATTTGCCCTCACTTCCCCCGGATTGCGGGATGTGGATTTGCGCGTGTTTGCCGATCAGCAACTGTCGCGGGAGCTGGGCGTGGTTCCCGGCGTCGCGGGAGTCGATGTTGCCGGTGGGGTGAGAGAAGAAGTCAGGGTTTTGCTTGACCTCGACCGGCAGCAAGCTTTAGGCGTCGGGGTGAGGGATGTGCTCGACGCTCTCAGGGAGCGCAACCAGGATATTTCTGGCGGGCGCATCCAGGGGGACAATTCCGAACCGCTCACCCGCACTGTCGGCAGATTTAAAGATGCCGGTGAAATTAACGACCTGTCTTTTGAGGTGGGTTCTTCAACCTCCAGCCGGCGCGTGTACCTGCGAGACTTTGCCGAAGTGATTGACGGCACAGAAGACCAGCGGGTTTTCGTTTCTCTCAACGGAGAACCTGCAGTAAAAGTCAGCATCCAAAAGCAGCCTGACGCTAACACTATCACCGTTGTGGATGGGGTGAAAAAACGCCTTCGAGAGCTGCGGGAGTCTGGCTTGATTCCGGAGGAAATGGTTTTAATCCCGACCTTGGATGAGTCCCGCTTCATCCGCAACTCTCTCTCCGATGTCATTAATTCGGGCATTTCTGGAGCCTTGCTGGCTGCAGTGGCGGTGCTGTTCTTTTTGGGTTCGCTGCGGCAAACTTTTATTATATCACTGACTATTCCCCTGTGCACACTTGCGGCGCTGATTTTAATGAAGCTGTTGGGCTTGTCCCTGAATTTGTTCAGTCTCGCCGGTCTGGCTTTGGGAATTGGTCAAGCCATCGACACCAGCGTCGTCATATTGGAAAATATTGCCGTTGGCGTCAGCACCAATCCGGCAATCAGCAGGAGGCGGAAAAAGAACGCACGCAAGATAATTGAAGAGGCTATCTCGCGGGGGAAAGAGGTAGAATCATCCATGATTGCCTCCACCGGCGCAAACTTGATATCCGTGCTGCCATTTCTCCTGGTAGGCGGATTTTTTTCGCTGCTGTTCAGCGAGTTAATTCTCACCATTTGCTTTGCCGTAACCGCCTCACTTTTGGTGGCGCTGACTGTGACGCCGGTACTGATGTCTCGCCTGCTGGCAATTTCCTGGTCGAGTCGCATCGGTGAGTTTTGGCTGCTGAAACAGTTTAACGCCAGGTTTGAGGACGCTAAACGCGCCTACGCTGCGGCTTTGAGTTGGGCGCTGCGCTACCGGCTGCCGGTGATAGCAATCGCCTTCTTGGTGTTCGGCGGCGGCAGCTTGCAGCTCGCCGGTCAAATTCCCCAAGAAATTCTCCCCCGCATCAACACCGGCCAAGCTAACTTAGTCGCGCAGTTCCCTCCCGGAACGCCTCTGGAAACCAACCGCAAAGTCATGGTCATTGTCGATGAAATTCTCCGCAAGCTGCCAGAAACGGACTATGTTTTTACTACTGCCGGCGGGTTTTTATTTGGCAGCAACACCACTTCCAATCCCCTGCGGGCTTCTAGCACAATTACCCTGAAGCCGGGAACTGACGTTCAGGCTTTTGTGCAGCGTGCGAGTTCGGAGTTTGAAAAGCTGAATTTGGCTGGAATTCGCTTGCGGCTCAATCCGGGTCAGCTGCGCGGGATTATCCTGACGAACTCGCCGGTGCGGGGGGCTGATGTTGATATTATCCTCCAGGGGGATGACGAGCAAAAACTGCGTCAGGCGGGGCGTCAGGTGCTGGCGGCGCTAGATGAGGGAGTGACGCAGGCGCGGTTTCGACCGGATGCTGATGACCGGCAGCCAGAAGTGCAAATTCATCCGGAATGGGAGCGTCTGGCTGCTTTTGGGCTGACGGCGCAAGATATTGGCGACACCATTCAGATCGCAATTCAAGGTTCTGTCCCGACTCAGCTGCAGCGGGGCGAGCGCTTAGTAGACGTGCGGGTGCAGCTCAATCAAGCGTCGGTGCGCCGACCTTCGCAGCTAGCACAAATTCCTTTGTTTGTCAATGGCAACCGGCAAATTCGTTTGAGCGATGTGGCGGAAATTAAGGAAGGACAAGCGCCGGGGGAAATTCAGCGGATTAACCAGCGCAACAGTTTCCTGATTGCCGGCAGTTTGAACAAGGGGGCGACGCTGAGTGATGCGCTGGCGCAAGTGAATAAGGTGCTTGCCGGTGTGGAATTGCCCGAAGGGGTTGCGGTGCTGCCTTCTTCAGCCGGTCAGACGAATCAGGAATTGCAGAATTCTCTGAAACTTTTGGGAGGACTGTCGGCGTTTTTGGTGTTTGTGGTGATGGCGGTGCAGTACAATTCTCTGCTCGACCCGCTGGCGATTATGTTCACGGTTCCGCTAGCGCTTGCCGGCGGTATTTTGGGGCTTTACGTCACTCAGACCGCCATCGGCGCAACGGTGCTCGTGGGTGCGGTGCTGCTGGTGGGTATTGTGGTGAATATCGGGATTATTATGGTGGAGCAAGCTAACCAAATTCGGGAAGAGGAAGGTGTTAGCCGGCACGCGGCGATATTGAAAGCGGCTCCCCAGCGTCTGCGCCCGATTATGATGACAACCATCACCACAGTGTTGGGACTGTTTCCGCTGGCGCTGGGAATTGGGGAAGGAGCAGAATTTATGCAGCCCTTGGGGGTGGTGGTGTTTTCGGGGATGTCTGTATCGACGCTTCTGACGCTGTTTATTATTCCCTGTTTGTACACTTTGCTGCACGACTTTCCCACGCTATTTCGCGTCAATAAGTTGAAGAAGTTGAAGGTGCCGGTGGCTGTTTCTGATCAGATTCCTGCTGTCAAGAAATAGGCAGGAGAACCCTACCCCCTAGCTCCTGTCCCGCTTGCGGGGAGGGAGGACAAGGGACAGGCGAGACGCCTGTCCTACGTCTTTTTTCTCGTTCTTTTAGTCGGCGTATGCCGAAGGCATTCCCGTAGGGTAGGCCGACAAAGTTTGATTACGATTACCCTGCGGAAAGCCGTCCTCGGGCGGCTACAATTGCCAGGTAGCTGTAGGG
>CAZJNL010000178.1:6275-8129 GCA_964546515.1 uncultured Oscillatoria sp. | reverse complement strand
CGGCATCCTCCCAGAGTGCTGGTAAGATGCCTGTGCCACCAGTGTGCCACAAGTGTCTGGCTCTTTGCCTAATTCTGCCGCCCCGAAGGGGTTGGGGTGCGCACGCCGTTCCGTGCGGGCGCGTAAGCGCGACGCCTGTGCTGCGTCAATGGAGGCATTGGGGTGCGCCGGCGAGAGTGCACAGGCGAGACGCCTGTGCTGCGTCAAGGGAGGCGTTTTTTGGCATTCGGGGTTAAAAGAGGTTGTAATTCCAGAGGGGCACCAAAATCATCTGAGCAGTATTGTTTAGGCAGGGGGAGTGAGGGCGGAATTAGGGAAGCAGGGGAGCCGGGGATCGCGTGGGGGCGGGGAAATCGCACCCGGATGGGGAGAGAATGGGCGATAGAGTCTTGTAGAGATCGTACATGTTCGGTCTGGACTATCTAAAACCCCTCACCCAGCCAGCTTTCCAGCCTTTCTAACTCCTCCTGGCTCACTCAAACTCCACTCACAGCCTGTTTTTCCCTCTTCCTGAACCACCTCCCACCCGTTAGAGAGGGGGCATTTGACTACTGAGTCACCGCACCCAACTCATGGCTATTTATGGAAACGGTTAGGGAAAGTATATCGGTGGCTGGCCAAGTAGAGGGTCTGGGGCTGCAGCCGTTATAAATGGCCTTAGGGAAACGTCAAAAGTGAGCCGGCATACCATTTCTATAAACGGTAAGCCGGTGCAATTCGTGCGCCCCAAGAGCGCTCCTGCGGATTTAATGAACAAACCGGGCAGGGTTATTGCCTGATTCAGGCTGATTCTATATATATAGATAGGGTCTAACTAGAGGGGGCACAGAGTAGAGAGGTTGGGTGTTTGCTTGGATGGAGCAGCGGTAGCTGCCCTTTAAGGCTGATTAGTTTTATTTGTCCTCAATGGAAACTTTTACTGCGATATTTTTGTGTGGAATAGGTGGCGTTGCGGCTTATATTTGCTTGAAAATTTTGCCCGCCGCCATATCTCATTGCTGAGGGTAAATTATCCCCAAATAAATAAGGACTCATATCGTCGCTATTTTATCCTATATTTGCGGATTTTTAGATTCTAATTATTGTCGAATCGAGTCCAAGTTAAAACATACGACTCCCCACAATAAAATTGGCCACATAGAAGCTGGCGATAGCTAAGAGAATTCCGCTAATCACGTCGGGAATGTAATGTTGCTTGAGGGTGACTGTTGAGATAAGTATTGACAGCACAAAAGCACCCATTGACCACTTGAGATTGGGGAAAACTTGAATCCAATAGAGAAAAGACAAAACAGACAGGGCTGTATGCAGGCTAGGAAAACAGTTGTATGGGTGGTCTTTGGAGTAAATATATAATACCATTTTTGAGAATACATCTGTGCCTGTAATTTGGGGACGTGGCACAGTTGTCTGGTAGAAGAAGTAGATTATGGAAGCCACTCCTATGCAGAAAATGAATGAGATATATATCGCTTGATAGAGTTCCGTAAAGAACACGAAGTATCCCAAAGTAATTGCCAGGAAGGGGATGTATAAGATATAGGGGATGCTGAAGATTGGCACTAGGGGAATCCAATCATCTATCCAAAGTTTAATGATGTGGGCGGTTTCGGCTCTTTTGTTAAGCCAGGGGTAGAGGAGAAAGACAGCTATTAGTAAAGCTGAACAAATTATTCTTGGCAAAACTTCTCTCATCATAGCTAGTTATAGTTTTATTTGGATAAAATATAGCCCGAAAAAGAGAGGCAACTGTTTTGAGATTCTAGGATACATTATTGCCCCTCTCTTCAAAATATTAAAATAACTCTGTCATTACCTCCAGTAAAGACTTACCGGGATAAATTTCTTGCAGTA
>CAZJNL010000178.1:0-6175 GCA_964546515.1 uncultured Oscillatoria sp. | reverse complement strand
TCTCCGGTAAAGACTTACCGGGATAAAGTTCTTGCAGTATCTCCGGTAAAGACTTACCGGGATAAAGTTCTTGCAGTATCTCCGGTAAAGACTTTGGTTTTTTTACCCAAGCCTTATAAAAATCTGGATAAGACATTCTTTGGGCGCAGTACCAGATTGTTTGGTAGCAATCCCGAAATCGCTCTAAATCACTTTTTTCATGAAATAAATAGTCCAGTAAATCAAGGTTATACAGCTGTTGATAATGTTGGCATAACTGCTCATAGTCTAGAGAATCCGAGCGATGATCTTGGGAGTTTTGGCATGGTTGTTGTAAGTAGGGTTTCAAATTTTGGACGATTCTGGAAAACCAGTCTACGTGGTTAGTACCAAGAGTGCCTACTAATTCTTGCAAAAAGTCTTCAATTCCTTTCTTTTCTGCTCTACCTTGAGTATTTGCATTATCTTCTTCTTTTGCTAAGTAGATATTCTTAACTAACTTAGCAATTTTTTTAACTGGAATATTTGGAAAGCACTCTTTCAGTTTATTATCTATTTCACTTTCGGGGCAAATTTGTACAAGATGATAGACGGCTTTCCAGAAGATATAGCTACCCTTACCTTTAGGAGGTTGGATACTATCTAGTAACAAATCAATTGCGTCTTTATCGGGTATCTCTCTATTGGAGTTCTCTAGTTTTTTAACATTTTACCAAATATTGTAATTCCGAACTGGTAGGATGCAGGATAACAAAAATTCAATCGCTTTTGAGTTGTTTTCCCCGATTTCACCTAATCTTTCAATGGCTTTCCATAGAATCGGTGAGTCGGCATTTAACTGGCTAGCAATTTTAACTATTTTTTCAGCATCTCCTTGAAGTTCTGACCAATTTTCTACTTGGCATTCAGCCACTCTACAAAGCACAAATCTTTCCCTATCTGTCAGGTCTTGATTACCTTTCTCAAGTTTACGCAATAATTCTTCTGCTTCATCTTTGCGTTTCTTTTTCTCTATTTGTTTAAACTCCTCTAATTTATTACGCGCATTTATACGCTGATCTTCTGCTAATACATCTATAGCGCCTAGTGAAACTGGATAGTAGTATTTTTCCCCTAGTGCAGGCTTTTCAAATTTGCCATTACGCCATTCATCAACTTGTTCAGGAATTCGCTTCACAATTTTCTGAAATTCAGATGGACTTTGTTCCCAATCCACAAACTCAGCAATTACCTCGGCTGCTAGAAAATAAGCGCGATACGAATAAAAATTCTCCCACCCATCTTGGAATTTTACCAAATGTTCGATAAAATTCTCCTTTTGTGTCCTAAAAGCTGTGTCCACTTCACGTCCCATCCACAGCAAAATTACCTCTTTCCATTTAGATTCAAAAATGCGGTATGGTTTATATTTATTATCGGCATTTTTAGGAGGTATTTTTATATTTGCCTGGTCCTCTGTATGTTCCTTGGGAAGAAAATAATCCCAATCATCGATCGCAACAGCAGCAAAATACTCCTGAAAAGTGCGATGAGGGAAAGCATAGACTTTTTCCTCTGAATTGGGTTCACCTACCATAGGCTTGCCTCTATCAAGCAACCATCCCAACTTCAATGCCCACCAAAATAAAGAACCTTTATTATTAGGATCGCCTTCAATAGAACTTTTCCGCAAAGGAAATTGAGACGACTTACTATCAATCCCGTTCTTGGCTAAAATTGCCAATTGCTTAATCAGTGCTTCTTTCTGTTCTGATGGAATCTCAAAAACTTCACTTGTCTGTTCATTCTTCCATGCGAAGTGTTTTTCTACAAAAAATTGATAAAATTCAGCCTTGGTATTAGGTAAATTGCAGTTGCGATCTTTCCATAGATAACAGAGAAGAGCCAATCGGAGTGGATTCTTTACTAATTCTTGAAGGCGCTTGCGCTCTGGAGAGTCGAGTAATTTTTTGAGATCTTGCCCATTTTTGTTATCTTGTCCAAACCGCTTATCAATAAAATTATTTATCCGAGTGGTTTCAAATTCTAGAGTGCGGTAGATATCAAAACTTCCGTTCATGTCTTCCTGAGAAGATTCCCAAAGATTTAATCGGCAAGTTAGCACTACAGTCACACGCTCCAGCCATGTTTTAGTAATTTGTTTTTTAATTAACTTTAGTGTAGGAGCATCAACCGCCATTTCATCGGCTCCATCTAACATTAAGCACACCTTGCCGCTTTTAATTAGCGCATCAAAAGATTCCTTCCATTCCGCTGGTGTTTCATCTTCTTGTTTTTTGCCTGCTACATCTTTCAGCCATATTTTATATAGAAATTCTTCTAGCCAGTTAGAGCTTTCCTTGATATCAGCCAGAGAGATCCAGATGGGAAAGCCATGTTTATTTTCGTACAAAAAATTAGCAGTATATCGCAATAAGGTAGTTTTTCCACTCCCAGGTTCGCCAATAATGACTATTGGCTTACCTTTGCTATTGGCTGTGAGTTTCTCTTGGAGAACCTTCTGTAAAAATTGATCGTCTTGGTAACGACAGTCACCTTCTTGCTCACGCTGGAAATCTGGTTCATCGGAAGATTCATTATTACTACTGGTTCGTGGTGTAGCAATAGGATTTCGCTTGAATAGTTCCATCCCCACGTAGAAGTTAGAGCCTGATTCTTCAACCTTGAAGAAGGTATCAATCCAGCTTTTACCTTTGCCTTGAATGTGCTTATGGCATATCTCATGCCACCAATAGTTTTTGTACCCAGTGCGATGTCAATAGCCACCTTAAGCTTAAGCGTCTTGTTATTGGCAGCGTTATCAAGTTTTTGACGACCCAATTCAGTTGCCTGCTGGAATGTCAATAAACCGTCACTATTGCGTTTAAATTTATCATCAGACAAAGTTGTACTTCTGGCAAAGCCTGTACATTCGACTGCTAGATAATCTTCAAGTTCAAATAAATCCTCAGAGTTATTAGTTAGTCCTTTACAATTGAATATTGCTTGCCCTTGGCGCGTAGTTTGACACCAATCTCTCCTTCTGTGGGTGCGCGATACAGCTACAAATGCGTGACGTTCACTGTCTCGTTCGGTCAGAATTAAGATGGGTAGCAAATCGTAATGCCAGCATATCGCGCAGAATAGGATCGACAGATCGAGGCAAGTTCCTTTTTTATCATGAAAAAGCTTTTCTGGTGTCGGTATCAGTTGAATTTTTTGGGAAGACTCATTATCATTAGGTCTGTCATAGTTCAATCCTTGTCTGCTCAAAGCATTGTAGATAGCCTCGACCAATTTGTCTCGTTGAGGATTATTTATATTAAAATCGTAGCCACTAGGAGGTAATTCCGACTCTGCGATTCCCCTGTTAATGAAATCTGCAACTGCTTTTGAATCTTTAGAAAACATGACGAACCGAGTTAGACCTACCTCGTCATTTTGATCCCACTCCCACTCTCTGTTTCCTTTCCAGCCCATAACACTCTCCTTAGTAATTTAGATGACAACAAGCTTTGATAAGGGTAGGAAGTCCTATGCTCATAAATGACTGCCATCAGGGAGCAATAAACGATTCCCGTACCCGCTTCTGATGATAATTAGTCAATTACTTGGAACACATCCTGCATAGCAATTGGATCGGTTGTATTGTCATAAGATGAGGCTATTTTCACTTCCAAGCGGTACAACCCCGGATCAAGTTTTTCAGGGAGAATCAGTACATACTGGCTATCCTGTTTTTGAAACTTCTTTCTCTTCGACTGTTGTTGTCCACTAACCTGAGTAATGACTGCCTTCAACCCTCCGAAATTTTCAGCTTGCTTAAGAGTGTCCTGATCGACATTAACAATCTCAGCATATATTTTAATTTCTTCATTAGATCTATACACATCCTTGAGATTCAGATTAATAGCTGGTGGGGGTTGATTCTGGTTGTTTGCCTCAGTTTCTGTAGGGTTCTCAAAGCCAGCAAATCGATCTATTCCAAACTGCTTTAGGAGAACTTCCCTTAGCCATTCCAACACATTGGGGTGAGCCTGTATTGAATTGTGAATTGTACCAAAATGAAATTTGTCAAGTGCGAGATGATCGAAAGGTAGTGCTGCTATATAAGGTACAGTGTCGTCTCCCGTAAAATCAATAGGGAGAGGTTCTCTGTTGGATTTTGTGTCTGGTGGCAGTCGATCATTTGCTGCTAGTAGCTGTCCAGAAAGTGTTGCGGACTGATAAGTTCGTTGGTTACCTGTACCGATTACTAGCTTTAGTTTATAGTTCAAATCGCTTTCACTTTGAAGCGACAGTAAAAATTCCCGTCCCCACCTTACTTTTTCTTGATTTAATTGGGGATGAACAATGTCTTGAATGTACTTATACTTATCTTGAACATAGACCATAGGGTATGCTGGAAGCATTTGATAGACTGAAGTAAACGAACGTACCTGTTCGCTCAGATCGAGCGAGGGAAATTCGTGGTGGCCATTTGCCAAATAATTGAGTGCCTTGACCGACCCCCGGTAAGGAGTAGCCAAGGTAATTAGAGCTTGGCAGAATTCACTTCCGCCCCTCTTTTCCAGGTAATGGCGGACGACTAACCCACCCATGCTGTGGGCAATAAAAATTACTTTAGCGTTAGGATGGCTCTTGCGCCATATCTCTAATTTATGATCGATCCACTCTTTTAACAACCGAGATGCTGCCGTGAGATCGCGCCGCCAGTCATAGGCAAACTCGATAAATTGCACTTCTTGTCTATCATCTCTATCTACACCACCACCAACTACCTGGTGCGTTACCTCGTGGAACTCTTGCTCGATCATCTTGGCGATCATTTGTGAGATGTGTTGATAACCGTAAGCTGCTTTCCAAAAGCTTGGAATTACATAGGCATCGTTAACCAAAGCAGTTGGCTTGATCTTGTCGATGTAATCTTTGTCTGGGTCATCCTCATCCGCAATCTTTAGGTGTTCAAGATTCTTTCTTTGCTCAAAAACCCATAGACCGTTACGCGGGACATTCCACACATCTCCGTAGCCTTCTTTCTGTAGTACACTACCCATGATTCCAGGCACTAGCACTACCATATGCTGAATTGGTTTTCCTGACATAACACTCTAAAGTTTTCGATCTACTGAAATATCACAATCCAGCATTCCAGGGAATTCTGGGTAGCTCCGGAAAAAACGAAGAGATTCCTTGATAAATTTTGAGGTGAATCACTAAGAAGGCCAAGATTGCGCGAGTGTACGTTAAGCAACTTACTCATGTAGACTTCAACGCCGCTCACACGGACTGCTGGGTGATATAATGCTCGCGCCGTCCCACTCTCCAAATCGAAATAGTGGCGAACCGTCTGAGATTGCCCCCTGCCATCCGGTACAGGTAATCCGCCGCCTCTGCTGCCACCCGGACTATTCACGCTCTCGCTCTGCACATTCAGCGCCGCCCTCTTAGCACAGGACAGGTTTTCTGTCAACTATTCTGGTTTTACTTTTAAAAGGCCAGGAGCCAGGAACATCGGAGATGGCAGCTTCGCACATCCCAGTCCCCCAAAATTAGAGAACTTCGGGTTGGTGTCCACAGAGGTGCCCCGCAAGATTTGTCCAGCTGTAGCGTTCCGCAATCGAGATATAGCACTTGCCAAATTGGTTAGGACGTATGACACCCAATGTTCCTCAGGTACGGCACCGCGACCGACGGGTTGTCCATGCTTACCCCGCAGTCCTGGCATCTTGCCTGTCGATGATGGCCCTGAGGACAGGCCGAACGCAGACCTAAGCTGACTGTCCATTGCTATACCACACGCCGGGGATTTCAGAGCGAACACAGTATTCGTTTAACTCACTTAGCCCGGTTAATTGCGGCTCCACCGGCTGCCGTATCCACGCACCCTACCATATATAGCGACAATTTCGGGAGGGCAAAGTGTGGCCAGCAGGAGCGCGGCAATGCCCTGTGCACCTACGCTCCCATCCCCGAATAGTGCTTCAGCCCCCGACGCCACAGCCACCGGTTCGCAATCAAGAACAGCACCCCCCAACCCAACATCACCGGCAGCCCCCGCCCCACATCCACCGGCAGCCCCACCAGCAGCGCAGCAGGAAAATGAACCAGATAGGAAAACGGCATCCACAGCACCACTTGGCGCACCGGCTCAGGGAAAACTTCCAGCGGGGCAACTACGCCAGAGAGAAACAGGTAAAACAGCATCCAGATTTGC
>CAZJNL010000177.1:2695-8174 GCA_964546515.1 uncultured Oscillatoria sp. | reverse complement strand
AGACCGGCAGAAGCTCCCAGCACGACAGCAATAGACCGGCATTTTGACGCTGCAGCCACCTCTGCGGAATGTCTGAGCAAGCTTCGCCCCTGATATAGCAACAGTTGTTTGGGCGTACCCATGCGAGTTGACGCTCCCGCTGCGAGAATAACGATCCCGATATGGGGGAAATCGCTTTCTTTCTCTTCAGGAATTTGAGAAAAGCTGTCTTTCATCACTGTGCGGGAGAAGTTGTGATTTTTTAAACCGCCAAGACGCCATAGACGCGCGACTCGGCTTCCCGCAGGGTAGAGCGCCAAGGAAAGAAAAGAGAGCGACTTTCACAAAATATTTAGAACTTCTCTATGGGGGATAGCTTATGAAGTTTATCTTCTGGCGGGTGAATGCGAATCACCCAATAGGGTGGTGAATTGGCCCACACCGTATCTTTAAAAAAGACCCCTGGCGACCGGCTAAAACGGCTTGAATCTCAGCTATGACAGCCAGGGCGATTTCCTCTGGCGTTTCCGCTCCTATATCCAGCCCTACAGGACTGTAGAAGCGAGCCAGATGTTCTGCCTTTATTATAATTCCTTTTTGGTGCAGTTCGGCAAGTAACTTTTCGCTTCTGCTTTTAGAACCGAGAAGACCTACATAGCGCAAAGGAGAGGTTAAAAGTATATTAAGGATTTCCAGGTCGCGGAGATAGTGATGCGTCATAACAGCAGCCACCGTGCGGCTGTCTGGCTGAATGTGCCGGTCAATCGTTTCCGCACCGGCAACAATAACCCGATCTGCGAGAGGAAACCGAGCTGAGGTTGCGTAAGCGGGACGGCTGTCAATGACTGTTACCTGCCATCCCAGTTCTTTAGCAAAGCGGACGACTGGCACAGCATCAGAACCGGCACCAAAAAGTAACAGCCGGACTGGCGGCTGGATGACTTCAATAAAAACTTCCGCCTTGCCAGCCGGCAGCGCGTACAATTTCACTTTAGACCGGCTGTTTCCCAGAACTTCTAAAGCATCCTCGCGCAGAGCGCCGGCCAGCTGACCATCTCCGATATTACTAATAATAGCATCATCTTGGCGCAGCATCAAGCGGTCGCCAACTTTCGCGCTCACCTCACCTTCGACAGAGAATACAGTCGCGATAACTCCCACCTGTCGCCGGTGGAAGCACTCGGCAATAAATGTTATGGGGCTGGCTTGACTTTCTAGAGTCAGACACTCAATCAGAATACGCACTATTCCATTACAGCCAAGTCCGAGCCCCCAAATGATATCCTCATCAGCTTTTGTGTCATACTCGACCGCAATCGGATTGCCCGATCGCATCACCTCCCCAGCCCGCTCAAAAACGTCATCTTCCAGACAGCCGCCGCTAAGAGATCCAGCCACGGCACCTTCTTCAGTCAGCAGCATTCTGGCACCTGGCTGCCGGTAACTGGAACCCTGAAGCTTAACAAGAGTAGCGAGAGCTGCTGTCTTACCCCTACTTTCCCGCTTCTGGAAAGCTTCAATAATATCCTGCAATTCCTTCATAGCAGCCGCCTTATATAGCCATTTAAATCTTCACACTCCTCTTTCTTTCTTGGCGCTCTTGGCGTCTTGGCGGTTCATTAAAACCCTATAGCAACTTGTCTGGCGTAATCGGGAGGTCGCGGAGCAGCAAGCCGGTTGCGTGGTAAACAGCATTAGCAATTGCCGCCGCTACCCCAACGATAGAAAGTTCGCCAATCCCTTTCGTTCCGAGGGCATTGACGTGCGGGTCGTATTCATCTACAAACACCACCTCAATGTCGGGCACATCGGCGTGAACGGGTATCAGGTAATCGGACAAATTAGCGTTGACAGTGCGCCCTTTGTTGGGGTCGATAACCGTTTTTTCCATCAGCGCCATGCCGATACCGCCAATCATACCGCCAATCATCTGGCTACGCGCTGTCTTGGGATTGAGAATTCGCCCCGCACCATAAACACCCAGCATCCGCGTTACCCGCACTTCGCCTAGCATGGAATCGACTTTTACTTCAGCAAAGTGCGCTCCAAACGAATGCATCGCGTACTGCTTTTTCTCGGCTCTGGAAGTTTGACTGTCCGCTTCGACGCTTTCCAGCCCCTGACGGGTGAGAATGTCTGCATAAGTCTCTCCTTTTGACGGATCTTGCCTGAGGAAAAGCCGGCCTAACTCGACGCTAATCTCCTCTTCCGAACACTGATAGAGGGGCGATTTCGGATCTCCCACTGCTATCTGAATCACCTTGCTCCGCGCTGCCAGCGCCGCCTGACGCACGGCTGGGCCAACGCTGCTCGCGGTCATGGAGCCGCCGGTTACAGGAGCTTTTGGCAGGTTTGTGTCGCCGAGCTCGAACCCCACGCGCTCGCAAGGGATGCCCAGCGCCTCGGCGGCGACCTGAGTCATTACGGTGTAGGTGCCGGTGCCCAAGTCCTGCGTGCCGCTTTGGGCCAGCGCTTGCCCGCTGGCAAAGATTTGCACCTTTGCGGACGCCGGCACGGAATAGACCGGGTAAGTGGCGCTGGCCATGCCCCAGCCGGTGAGATAGTGGCCCTCGCGCATAGAACCGGGCGCGGGGTTGCGCCGGTGCCAGCCAAAACGCTCTGCCCCGATTCGGTAGCACTCTTTCAGCGACTTGCTCGACCACTCCTGTCCCGTGCGGGGGTCTGTGTCTGCGTGATTGCGCAACCGCAGCTCAATGGGGTCGATGTCTAGGGCGCAGGCGAGTTCGTCCATTGCCGATTCCAGGGCAAACATCCCCGGAGTTTTGCCCGGAGCCCTCATCGTTGTCGGCGTTCCCGCGTTGATGCGGCCCAGAATGTACTTTATTTCAACATGGGGGCAGGCATACATCAGGTTCGTCGCCGTTCCAACCGGCTCAATATAGTCATCAAACGGCGAAGTCAGGGATGTGCCGGTGTGAGTAATTGCCGTGAGTTTGCCTTCTTTAGTTGCGCCCAGAGTCAGGTGCTGTCGCGTTTCGGGCCTGTACCCGCAGGAGGTGTACATCTGCGCTCGCGTCAGGACGAGTTTCACGGGACGGCCAACGTGGCGAGCCGCCACGGCAGCGAGAACTGTGTTAGGCCAGACAAAAGCCTTGCAGCCGAAGCCGCCACCGATGAACGGCGAGATAACGCGGACATTTTCCGGGGGCAGATTCAGGTACTGAGCCACGGCTTGCTGTGTTTGAGAAACCCCCTGGGTGGAGTCGTAGAGGGTGAGTAGCTCGCCTTCCCAGACGGCTACAGTTGCCAGCGGCTCGATGGGATTGTGGTGTTCCACCGGCGTGGTGTACACTTGCTCGACCCGCACTTCTGCCTGAGCCAGACCTTGTGCGACATCGCCCCGGCTGTAGCTCGCCGGCATCATCCCCCAAAGCGATTCGGGCTCGAATGCCTGTTCGAGCGCCTCTTCCATCCCCACCACCGGCTTTTCTTCTTCGTATTCAATCCTGACCAGTTCGGCGGCGCACACGGCTTGCTCGAAGGTTTCGGCTACGACGATGCCCAGGTGCTGGCCGCTGTAGTGCACCGTGCCGTCTTGCAGCACCGGCAGGCTCTGACCGGCTGGAAAAACGCCCACTTTGGCCAGAGGCGGGGCGTTGAGGTGGGTAATAATTCCCAAAACGCCGGGGGCGGCTTCAGCGGCGCTGGTGTCAATCTTGGCGATCCTGCCCTTGGCGATTGTGCTTTCGATGAGAGCGCCGTGTGCCAGGTTCTCAATCGGGAAATCTGCGGTGTAGGGGGCTTGACCTGTAACCTTGAGCCGGCCATCGACCCGATCCAGCGGTTTGCCAACAATCTGATTCATGAGATTCCTGCAACAGTTGAGAGGGCGCGGACAAGGACACGTTTGACCAATTCTATTTTGAAGCCGTTGTGCTGCTGGGGTTTAGCGCCGAACACTGCAGCTTTCGCCGCTGCGGCAAACGCCGCCAAGCTTGCCGGTTGGCCCACGAGAGCTTCCTCAGCGGCTTGAGATCGCCACGGTTTCGGGGCGACGCCGCCGAATGCCACCCGCGCCGACTGTACGGTGCCCTCTGTGACTTCCAGCGCTACGGCAGCGGACACCAGGGCGAACTCGAAGCTGGCGCGGTCCCGCACTTTCAGGTAGTGGGAGCGTGCCGCCAGCGGGGAGGCTGGCACTTCGATTGCGACAATGAGCTCTCCGGGATCGAGTGCGGTTTCCCGCGCCGGTGTCTCGCCGGGCAACAGGTAGAAGTCCCCGATGGGAATGCGGCGATCGCCGTTAATTCCAGAAGTGCAGAGGGTGGCGTCCAGGGCTGCTAGCGCCACAGCCAAGTCGGAGGGGTGTGCCGCAATGCAGTGTTCGCTAGTGCCAAAGATGGCGTGGCTGCGGCTGTAACCGGAGATGGCAGAGCAGCCTGTGCCGGGATTGCGCCGGTTGCACGGAAAGGCCGGATCGCGAAAGTAAGGGCAGCGCACCCGCTGCATGAGGTTGCCACCGGCAGTGGCCATGTTCCGCAGTTGCGGGGAGGCGCTTTCTAGCAGCGCTTGCGACAGCACTGGGTACTGAGCGCGAATGGCAGCGTCACGGGCGATATCGCTCAAGCGTGCCAGCGCCCCGATGCGCACCCCGCCCGCTGCCATTTCGATTTGCGCCAAGGGCAGGGGGTTGATGTCTACGAGTTCGCTGGGTGTCTGCACGCCGTTTTTCATCAGTCCCAGCAGATCGGTGCCGCCGGCAATGAATGATGCTGTTGGGTTGCCGGTGACTGTTGCGATAGCCGCCTCTTTTACATTGGCTCGCGCGTAACTAAAGGGACGCACTGTTATTTTCTCCCACTACTTGGCGAATCGCTGCGACAATATTCGGGTAAGCACCGCACCGGCAGAGGTTGCCGCTCATGCCTTGCCGGATCTCGGCATCTGAGGGAACCAGGCCTTCTGCTAGCAAGCCAGCGGCTGACATAATTTGACCGGAGGTGCAGTAACCGCACTGAAAGGCATCGTGAGCGATGAAGGCGGCTTGCAGCGGGTGAAGTTCGCCATCCTGTGCCAGACCTTCAATTGTGACGATCTCCGCGCCGGTGTGCATAATCGCCAGTGTCAGGCAGGAGTTGATGCGCCGCCCATTCACGAGCGCGGTGCAAGCGCCGCACTCGCCCTGTTCGCAGCCTTTTTTAGTCCCCATTAAGCCCAGATGTTCGCGGAGGGCGTCGAGTAAGGTGACGCGCGGTTCTATGCTGAGAGTGTGCCGCACGCCATTGACGTGCAGTGTGACGCAGGTGGGGTCAGGTGCGAATCTTTCCAGTTCTGGACTTTCAGATGTTGCGCGGGTTGGCGCTGTGGGAATTGTGTTCACAGATTCATTGCCCAAACTGAACGGGATTACGCATGAGGGCTTTTCTATAAATTTTAAGACACACCGGCCACCCCGTTGTACGAACGCCGATGTCGCGTCTCCGAGATGTCGCGTCTCCGAGATGTCGCGTCTCCGAGATGTCGCGTCTCCGAGATGTCG
>CAZJNL010000177.1:0-2595 GCA_964546515.1 uncultured Oscillatoria sp. | reverse complement strand
CATTTCTGCATTACGGGCCAGCATTTGGGCCGTTAAGAGCGGGTTTATAAAGTAATTGTTAAGGCAGAACCGTGGCCATAAACCGGAAATCTTGCTGGTAGGGGCGGGTTCACCCAAGCAGGCGTTGTGCCGGATGTTAGTAAACCCGCCCCTACTGACCGCTGACCGACCACAAGAAACCCGGTTTCTTGGGACTTCATTTTTTATTTATAAATTCCCTATAATGGGTGGCTTCAAGCAAAATATTTTGGCATTCAAGGAATATCAAGTCCGCTGAATCGCCTGAATTTGGAAAAGCAGCTGTAAGGGCGGGTTTATAAATATCCTCCGCTGACCACTGACATTCAAGGGTGAACCATTGTAGTGAGGGCGGGTTTATAAAAATCCTCCGCTTCTCCCTTGAGATTTCTAGTGACCCCGCCCCTACAGAGGGGTGGGAAAAATTGATTGTGGAACTTAACCGGATCTGCTATAATTGCTGAGGCGCTCGATTGGGCGAGGGTTTACAGATAATCTTTGCTTCCCACCGACTGAGGGTAAGCCCGCCCCTCCGCGCCCGGATTAATACACCGGCTCTCGATATTTCTTTAGCTGGAACTCTTCAAAAGTCACCGTTTCGTATACCTCTCCCTTCTGATTCTGTTTGTTAATCTTTTCTCCTGACACTGTGTTCAAAATTGCGGGGTCGGGCTGGATAATATAGAAAACTGCAAGTGAACCAAAGCGGCACGCGCAGCGGCACCCTGCGGGAAGGCGTAGAGCCTACCGCAGGAGCACTGCTTGTCCTCTTTCGACCGAGCGGGTGGGTGAATCGTGCTTTGAAGTGCGGCAGCGGCGCTAAGAAATCAGGCATTTAATTTGCGCGTTTTGACTCAGGAGATAAGGGCACGGCACAGTGGAATAAAAGTTGACGGCTCTTTACTAAATTTCCTAAAAAGCAACTTAGATGTGCCGCACGCTTACCGGCCCGCTCTTTTGACGCACTTCGGTTGGCGGCAGGTGTTGGCAAGCGGCTCAGTGCGCTGGCTGCACGCAATTGCGCCCTGCTGCCTTAGCTTGGTAAAGTGCGGCGTCGGCTGACCGGTAGAGCATTTGCAGGTCAGAACCCTCGCGCTTGTATTCGGCAACACCGGCACTGAAGGTGGCCCGAAACGTCTTGCCATTGGAGCCGGTGAACTCCTGCTGGCTGAAGCTGTCGAGCAACTCCTTAAGCCGCTGCACCCCATCGAGCTTGGTCATGCCATACATGCCGGCGACGAATTCTTCGCCGCCCCAGCGAGCCACGACATCTTCACTGCGGAAGTGGCGCTGCAAAAGTTCGCCTAAGCGGCGCAGCACGACCTCACCGGCAGCGTGGCCATACTGGTCGTTAATCAGCTTGAGCCCGTCCACATCCAGAACAGCCAAGCACAGGGGCTGACTGTAGCGGTCAGCAAGGCGCAGCAACTGTCCGAGGTCTTGGATCGACTTGCGCCGGTTCGCCAAGCCGGTGAGCGGATCGGATTCAGCCATACTCTTGATCAGCTGGGTGCGTTCCAGGCGGTTGAGGATGCGGGTCACCAGTTCCGGGCCCACAACGGGCTTGCTCACGTAGTCATCGGCACCGGCGGCAAACACCTTATGGAGCGTGTCGGCATCGCTGTGGGCGGTGAGAAACAGCACCGGCAGCCCGCTCCAGCAGGGGTCGTTGCGCACCACTTGGCACAGTTCAATGCCGCTGTGATCGGGCATCTCGACATCCAGAACCAGCAGGTCTGGCACGCTGCTTTCCAGGGTATCCCAGAACTGGCTGGGATCTTCCAAGGTGGTCAGCTTAAAGCCCCAGGGTTTCAGCAAAGCCCGCAGCGCTTCCAGCACTTCCAGGTCGTCGTCCACGATCATCACTTTGGACTGATTGGCGGCGGGGCGCTGCAGCACGTCCAGAACCGCATCCATCACCAGAGCCGGCGAGACGGGCTTTTGCAAAAAGGCTCGCCCGCCCCGTCTGGCCACTTCCACGCGGTCAGCGAATCCATTTCCACCGGTCAGTACCAGCACCGGCACCTCGGGTGACTGGTTGGTCAGTTCGCTGAGCAGCTGCAAACCTTCACTGGCTGTGTCGGCACAGGAGAGGTCGAGCACCACCACATCGGGCGGCTGGCTGGCGTTGGCGTTTCTGGCGGCGCACCAGTCGGGGGCGTATGTGTGGCGCATTCCCAGGGAGCGAGCTTCCTCGCTCAGCTGCTCAGCCAGTGACCGGTCGCTGACAATCAGGAGCAGTGACAGCTGGTTGTAGGGCGCAAACAAGGGGCGCTCGGTCTGACTGGCGCAGGCGAATGCCGGTGGGGACTCCAGCTGGCTGTGCAGCGACTCCACCAGCTGGCACAGGTGCGGCACTTGCTCTTGACTCAGCCCCGCTTTTGTCATGATTTGCTCAATGTTCCGGGCTAGCTTGGAGCCCAGGGGGAAGCCATAGGTTCCCAGGGAACCGGCAAGTTTGTGGGCTTCCGAGATGGCGCTGTTGCGGAGTTCCTCGGTGAGCTTGCCTTCTTGCAGGGCGGCGAGAGCCCGCTCGATGGCAGCCACCCGCTTTTTGCTCGGCTCTTTGAACCGCTT
>CAZJNL010000176.1:3557-8181 GCA_964546515.1 uncultured Oscillatoria sp. | reverse complement strand
CAGCTTTTGCGTGATGCCATGCATGCGTGATGCGATGATGCCCATGTCCTAACCTAAGTGCATACTGCTATATAACCGCCACTTTTACAGCCGCATCTCAACACAGCGCTCCTCCCCGGCAGCCGGGGGAGCCGTGCCGGTTTGAATCGCTTGCCGCCATTTAATAATATCTAATCCTAGCACATCAGCAGGGATAAACTTGTAAGCGGCTTTACCAAATCGCGTAATATTCTCCTGTTGCAGCTTCAAGATTTTCACATCTTGGCCAATAATTAGGCGAGACAGCGGCTCAAAAAAGAGCCGGATTAACCAGCCAATACGCCCCACCTTAAACGTAATAACTGTGTGAACTTCTGTTTCAGTTTCACTCACCGGCGTGCAAGAAGATGTTATAATATAGTGCCTGTCATCGTCAAAGATATAATCCACCCGGCTGGTGGATGGGGCGATAAATCTATCAGTGTGCTTCATTTGGCTTTTTTTGCGAGTCAGCAGCCACCATACCAAGCTAGTTTCGCGGGGTTCTTCAAAGTATTCCGCCACAGCACCATCTGGCAAAGTCCGCACTATTGCCCTGACTGGCTTAGTTTTAGGAGTGCGAAACCAAAACCGGTGGACATAACTGGCATGGGGGCAATCTAGAAAATTTTCTAAGCAAGTTTCCACAGCTGCCTGCATGCGGGTTTTCATCTTAAAACTTGTCCAGCCACCCTCTTGAAAGTGGGGAAATTCCAGGGGGCGCTGTCTAGCCGGTGTCGCCCCCAGACAAACCCACATATAGCCATCTTGTTCCAAACAATTATAACTTTTCACCGAGTAATTGTCAGCACTCAAACAATTTTCAGGGAGTGCTGGTATCTGAGCAGCTTTGCCATCAGCAGAGTATCGCCAGCCGTGATATGGACACTCCAGCTGCCCCTCACAAACTTTCCCCTGTGATAGAGGTGCGTTGCGATGGGCGCACCTGTCTTCCAGAGCCGCAACTTTGCCATCATAAGTGCGAAATACAACCGCATGTTTTTGCAAAATTGTAACTCCCAGAGGTTTTTCCCCGAGTTCTTTCGACCGGCAAGCAATGTACCAATAAGACTCCAGCATTCTCCCCTCTTCTAAACAGCCTCAAAACCATATAGCAATTCTAAATCATTTGTGAAATTATCTCTCCTATTTCCTTGGCGATCTACCCTGCGGGAAGCCGAGAAAGCGCGTCTATGGCGTCTTGGCGGTTCATAAAAAACAACCAAAACTCAAAGGTTTGCCGCGAACTTCTGTATTCAGCCGGCCCCTTTCATAAACAATCTCGCCCCCCACAACAGTCACAACCGGCCATCCAGTCAAATTCCAGCCTTCAAAAGGACTCCAGCCGCACTTAGTTAACAGCTCCTCCCGCAAAACAGGCCGGTAAATATTCAAATCCACCAGCACCAAATCGGCATCATAGCCCGGAGCAATCGCACCCTTGCGGGGAATCTGGTACGCCTCAGCCACCGCTGCAGACATCCAGTGGGCCACTTGGGCCACCGTACAGCGCCCCTGCGCCGCTTGAGTCAGCATCAAAGGCAGCGAAGTTTCCACCCCAGGCATCCCGGAGGGCGTATTGGGATACCCTTTAGCCTTTTCCTCCAGAGTGTGGGGCGCGTGATCCGTGGCGATAAAATCAATCACACCATCCAGCAAAGCTTGCCAGAGTGCCTCGTTATCGCTCGGCGAGCGCAAAGGCGGATTCATCTGAGCCAGAGTGCCGATTTTCTCATAAGCTCCTGTATTGAGCAGCAGGTGTTGCGGCGTCACTTCCGCTGTCACCCAGCTTGGCTTCTCCTGGCGCAGCAGTTCCGCTTCCTCAGCAGTGGACATGTGCAAAATGTGCAGACGCCGGCGGTATTTTTTGGACAGCTTCAGAGCCAGCCCAGTCGCCAGCAGCGCCGCTTGACTGTCCTGAATTTGCGAGTGAGCGGCTGGATCGGTGACACCGGCAAACAGCTGCCGGCGCTCCAAGATGCGGGCTTGATCCTCGGCGTGAACCGCAATCAGCCTGTCGCCGGTGGCAAAAATAGCTTCCAGAGCCGCTTCATCATCCACCAACAGCTCCCCGTGCATAGATCCCATAAAAATCTTAATGCCCGGAGTGGGGTTAGCGCTCAGCAAAGAAGGCAGATTCTCTGCAGTCGCCCCCATAAAAAAGCCATAATTGACTAAGCACTTCTGTGCCGCCCGTTGCAGCTTGTCATCCAGAGCCGCCTGTGTCGTGGTGAGGGGGCGCGTGTTGGGCATTTCCAAAAACGAAGTCACCCCACCCTTGGCGCAGGCGCAGCTGGCTGTAAACAGGTCTTCCTTGTGTTCCAGCCCCGGTTCCCGAAAGTGAACCTGAGGATCGATGACACCGGGGAGCATAGTTAACCCGAGGGCGTCTATCTCCCTATCTGCCGGTGCCACTTCCTCTGACGGGATCTCTGGCGCAACTCGGACAATTTCTCGCCCGCGAGTTTGGACATCCCCGATCGAGAACTCACCCCCGGGCAAGAGGATGCGGGCGCGACGGATAAACAGACAGGGAGCCGACGCAGAGGACATGGCAATCGTGGTTGACACAACAGTTAAGAGTTACAGATATATTTATTGTGGGACTAGACCCGACCGGCACCTAGAGGGGAATATTTCTACGATGCAGAAATTTGCGGCAGTGCCCGGGCGTGCGGAAACCGGCTAGCATCTCAGTAAAATACCAGATATAGTCCATCGCCGGCAGCCATCTCAAATTTAGACAAAATTTGTACAGTTGTAGATAGCCAGGAATTAAGTTGCCCGAAGGTGGGTAAATTTGTATCTTGCGTCTGCCCTGTGCTAAAACTCGCTATCATATCGTGCTTGAACGCCTATGACCCCTTTGCAAGATCAAGTGTCTGAACCCAATTCTGAGAAAAACACTGACAATCCCTGGATAGAGGGAATCAAGACGATTGGGCTGAGCGCCGTTTTGGCCTTTGGGATTCGCACCTTCGTCGCTGAAGCTCGCTATATCCCCTCAGGCTCTATGCTGCCCACCCTGCAGATTAATGACCGGCTGATCGTAGACAAGCTGAGCTACAAGTTCCAAAATCCCCAGCGGGGAGACATTGTGGTGTTCTCGCCCACAGAAACCCTAGAAAAGCTCAACTACCACGATGCCTTCATTAAGCGGGTGATTGGTCTGCCTGGGGACAAAGTGGAAGTCAAAGGGGGGCGGGTTTACGTCAATGACAAACCCCTGCGGGAACAATATATCGCCGCTGAGCCGCAGTACCAGTATGGCCCTGTCGTCGTTCCTGATGGCCACTACTTGGTGCTGGGGGATAACCGCAATGAAAGCTACGACAGTCACTACTGGGGTTTTGTCCCCCGCGACCGGATTATTGGCCGTGCCGCCGTTCGCTTCTGGCCACCCGGTCGCCTGGGAGAAATCGTTCCCGAACCCGTCTATTCGCCGGCAGATCCCTCAAGTAAATAGGGTGCGTTCCGCCCGATCAATTTCTCCAAAGCCGTCAGCTGTAAGGCACGCGGAACGCACCCAAAGGCTGACCGAGCACGCGGAACGCTCAAGTAAGTAGGGTGCGTTCCGCCCGATCAATTTCTCCAAAGCCGTCAGGTGCGACGGCACCCGGAACGCACCCAAAGACTAACCCAGCCATGTTTGCACGACGCGACCGCTCAGCTGTTGGCCCAACCAATAGGTGTTGGCAGAGCGGGTTTGAAGAGTTTCAGCTTCGACTCTCCAGGAAAGCTGGGGGTCGAAAAGGGTGATTTCGGCGGACTGACCGGCGGCTAAACTCGCCGGTTTTTGCTTGAGACAGCTTGCCGGCCCGCTGCTCAAAACCCGCCACAGCTCTAAGGCTGTCCACTCGCCGGTTTCTACCAAGCTCTGCCACAGCAGGGGCAAAGCTAACTCTAACCCAATGGCACCGGCAGGCGCTTCCCCAAAGGCAACGGTTTTCTCTTCGTAGGTGTAGGGGGTGTGATCGATGGCAACCGCATCCAGCACCCCAAGCCGCACCCCGCGCCTGAGCGCCTCCCTGTCCTCTGGGTTTCCCAAAGGCGGTGACAAACGCAGCGATGTATTATAGCTTATAATTGCCTGCGTGTCAAGTAGCAAGTGCAGCCAAGTTGTGCTGGCTGTCACCGGCAAGCCGCGCTGTTTGGCATCTTGAATCAGCGCAACGCCGCGAGCGGTGGAGACTCGCATCACGTGCACCGGCGTGCCGGTAGCTTCTACCACTTCCAGCAAAGCGGCGAGGGCAGCGGTTTCCGAGATGGCGGGATTCCCCGGCAGCCCGAAGCGAATGGAATCGGGCCCTTCTCGCATCACGCCGGTGCTGGCCAGGTCGCGGTGCGATGGCCAGAGAGCCACCGGCAAGCCCAGAGGTTTGAGGTATTCCAGCAGCCGGCGCAGCAGGGCCAGATTTTGCACCGGCAGCCCATCAGCAAAGCCGGCAACCCCAGCTTTTGCCAATTCCGCCAATTCCGCCATTTGCTGCCCTTTTACCCCCACAGTGAGCGCACCCCAAAAATAGAGCAGGGGAGCGGAGTTCCACTCTGTTGTAGAGACGCGATTTATCGCGTCTGGAGGGGGGTTTAGCTCACTTGTAGAGAC
>CAZJNL010000176.1:0-3457 GCA_964546515.1 uncultured Oscillatoria sp. | reverse complement strand
TTGTAGAGACGCGATTTATCGCGTCTGGAGGGGGGTTTAGCTCACTTGTAGAGACGCGATTTATCGCGTCTGGAGGGGGGTTTAGCTCACTTGTAGAGACGCGATTTATCGCGTCTGGCGCGGGTTGTGACTCATTTATCTGAGAGGGCCGCGCGTCTGGAGCGGAGGCGAATACTTCACCGCTGCGCCGGCGCAACAGAGCCAAAACGGCGGGGCTGTCCACCGGCGGCGTCGTGTCTGGCAAAATGGCCACCCTGGTAAATCCGCCGGCAGCTGCGGCGTTGATCAGCGATTCCAGGGTTTCTCGCTCTTCAAACCCGGGTTCGCCGCTGTGGCTGTAGAGGTCTGCCAGTCCGGGCCCGAGAACCAGTCCCCGGCAATCTCGCACCTGGGTGTCAGTGGGGGGGTGGGGAATTTCAGGGGCGATTTCTTTAATGATGCCACCGGCAATCAGGACGTCTGCAATTCGGTCGGTGCTGGTGAGTGGGTCGAGTACCCGTACTTGTTGGAGCAGTTCGCTGTTCATGGATGAGTGGGATTTTCAACCGCCCCCGTGAAGGAGCGCCAAGAAGAGATGGTTATTTTTCTCTGGGTTTTTGGCGTCTCTGTGGTTATTTTGATTCTTCACTCCCTTTAGAGCGCACCGGCTGCTGTCTTGTCGAGGACGCCACCGGCGAGGTGAGTGGTGATATTCATGGCTTGCAGCACCGGCGGGCCATCTGCGCCTTTGGGGTAGTCGATCACTGTGACGGCGCAGTTGCCCTGTTTGAAGTTCCAGAAGTGTGCCGGTTCTAAATCGAACAGGTGGCAGAGAATGGCTTTGTTGATGGCGTCGTGGGCGACGACTAAGCCGGTGGTGTTGGGGGCTGCGGCGGCAACGATGGCTCGCCAAGCTGCGATCGCTCGCTCCCACACTTGCTGCAAGTTTTCTCCCTCTGGCATTTGCACGGTTTCTGGGGACTGTTTCCACTGCTGCAACATGCCGGGGAATTCGAGTTCTATTTCGCTTTCGTATTTGCCTTCCCAGAGTCCGTGACTGATTTCTCGGAGTCCGTCGTGGAATTGCAGCTCAACGGAAGGGTGGTGCTGCAGGATGATTTCGGCGGTTTCTTTGGGGCGCAGCATGGGGCTGCTGACGGCAAAGTCTATTTGGACGTTTTTGAGAAATTCTGCTGCTTTTTGGGATTGGGCTCTGCCGCTGTCGTTGAGGGGGACGTCGATTTGCCCTTGAAAGCGACTTTGCCGGTTCCACTCGGTTTCACCGTGGCGCACGAATAGCAGGCGTGGCCCTCGGTGATTTTCTCTGGGCTTGGGGAAATTTTCTCCCACATGGGAGGTGAGGTTCAGGGATTCCAGCTGCACCGCTGCGCCCAACTCCGGTGGGGAGGAGGAGGTGGCGGTGGGGAAGTTGAGGACGCTGATGCCGCAGTTGGACTGCTGGATGGAGTGGTAAGATGCCGGTGAAATGCCAACTGCTGTGCTGATTAAGGCGCGGTTGATGCCGTTGTGGGCGACTACTAGAATGGTGCCGCCGGCGTGGCGGGGCAAGATTTCTTGCCAGAACTGCTCTGCTTGTTTGTAGATGGCGAGTACGGGAAAGTGCTCTCTCACCCCGGCTTCAGTTGGCACCGGCATGTGCAGCTGGTGGGGGCGTTCTTGCCAGCACTGGTAGTCGTCGGGAAATTTCGCTTTCACATCCTGGCGCAGCATGCCTTCCCAGAGGGGCAGGTCGATTTCTCGGAGAAACTCTTCGGTGTGCAGGGGTGGCTGATGTCCGTCTGCCTGCCAAGATGAGAGGATGACGGCGGCTGTTTCTTTTGCGCGTTGCAGGGGGCTGGAGTATATGGCGTCAAAGGTGATGCCACGCAGGGCAACAGCAACTTGACGTGCGGTGGCGCGACCTGCTTCTGTCAGTATAGATGCGTCGAGCCGGCCTTGGATGCGCCGCTCTTGATTAAAGGTGCTTTTGCCGTGACGGAGTAAGATTACGCGAGTGGCCAGGGGTTTATCCTCCTTTTAATCCCGTTGTGAAATCCCGTTGTGAAGTCCCGTTGCCGGGATTCATTTTATCGCAGAATCTGTCCCCCATGCGTCACTGTCACTGCGGCTGCTGCTGTCTGCATGCTATACCACACTGGGGCGTAAAAGTCTGCCGCAATTGTGGAACGCCGCCCTTTATGATCAGATACGGTTGACTGAGGCAAGCAAGGGTAAGGGAGGCGGGGATGACACTCAAGCGGGTAATACTAAGTGTGCTGACGGTTGTGGCGCTGGTTCTAGTCAGCCTGGATCTGCTGCACAGCTGGAATCAGCCCCAGATTCAAAGTCGCTTGGAACTGTACCAAACCAATCTGCTGCTGCACGCCGCTGAGTGGCGCGGCGCAGCGGTTGAGGGTGCCGGTTTGGAAACAGCCCGCAACACGCTGATTGGTGAGGATGCCTTTGAAACGGCGCTCAAGCAGTATCAGGAGGCTCGCGAGTCTGCTGAGAAGTCGCTGGAAAGAGCCCGAGCGCAACTGCAAGTGCTGCAAGAGCAAGGGGTGGATCTCCCACCGGCACCCGCTGCGCTGGCACCTGACAAAAGCACTGTCCAAACTGCCGCGAAATCGGAGCGCCAGCAGTTGCAGGCGTCGGTTAACAAGCTGAGCGACTTGATTGAGGAACTGGATTTGCGGCTGGGTGTCTTGCAGGCTCACCAGCAGCAGGCGGATGCGGCGCTGAAAACTTGGACGGATTTGCTGGAACGAAAGCCCTCACGCACGGATTTGGTGAGAGCCGCTGAGGTGCAGGTGGCACTCTGGAGCAATCCGCCTCGGATTTTACCGAGTGCGGAGCCGGTGCTGAAACGGAATTTGGATGGGTGGTTCCGCTATAACGCTTTGTCTCGCCTCTACGAATTGCAGCAACGCGATCGGGCGCTGGCGGATCTGCAAGCGGAGGAACAAGCTGTAGCTGAGCGAGCTGTACTGAAGTTAGCGATTGTTGGCGGTATTCCGACAATCGGGTTTTTGGTGGGAACGGGATTGCTTGTTTTTCTGGGTGTGCAGTGGCAGGTGTTGAGGGGGGAATCGCTGCTCGCCAAGAATGGGGATGTTGGCTGGGAAACTCCTTGGGATGGGGAAACGATTTGGCAGGTGCTGATTGTTGGCTTTTTCTTTGTCGGACAGATTCTGGTGCCGCTAACGCTTCAGATATCAAGCTCGCTGTTAAAAATAAACCCAGCGGCGCTGGATGTGCGGCTAAAAGCTTTTTATATTCTGGGGAGTTATGTGCTGCTGGCTGCGGGGGGGCTGGTGGTGCTCTACCTGTCTGTGAAGCCGTTTTTGCCGCTTCCAGAAGGTTGGTTTCGGGCTGACTGGCGGGGATACTGGTTTGTGTGGGGTGCCGGTGGCTATTTTGTGGCGCTGCCGCTGGTGATTCCGATCATCGTTGGCCTGCTGCTGGGCCCCGATGCACT
>CAZJNL010000175.1:0-8182 GCA_964546515.1 uncultured Oscillatoria sp. | reverse complement strand
ACAGCGTCTTGCCGGCCCGCAGTTCTTCCCGTGTGCGCTCAAAAATCAGCACGTTGGCGTCAACAGCCATACCGATACTGAGGATAAAACCGGCAATTCCTGGCAAAGTCAGCGTCACGCCCAACAGCGCAAAACTGGCCATTGTCAGCAGGGAATAGACGATCAGCGCCACATCCGCGATCAGTCCCGGCAGCCGGTAGTAGACTCCCATGAATACCAGCACCAACGCTAGCCCGCCAATCCCCGCATAGATGCTGCGCTTGATGCTGTCTCGTCCCAGCGTCGCCCCCACAGTGCGGTTTTCAATAATTTCCACCGGCACCGGCAGCGCCCCACCCTTCAGCTGCACCCCCAGTTCGTTGGCTGATTCTGCGGTAAAGTTGCCAGTAATCACCGCCCTGCCGCCGGTGATGCCGGTTTTCGCAAATTCGGGCGGGACTACGGGAGCGCTAATCAGCTTATTATCCAGAAAAATGCCAATTCTGCGTCCTGTGCCGGCAATATTTTTGGTCAGCTCCGCAAATTTTTCGCCCCCCTCGACATCAAAGTTGAGGCCCACCTCCCAGCTGTTGCCGGCTGCTGTCGGTTGAGCGTAGGCATCTTTGAGGTTTTTGCCCGTTAATCCCACGCTTTCATAGAGTTTGGCGGAGAGCCCCGCTATTTGCTCACTTTTCTGTTTGAGAGCAGCTTCGTTTTGTGCCAGTGCTGCTGCATCTTTCTTCCCCTCCAACTCCGCCTGCTTGAACAGTAATTGCTGCAGTTCTTGCTGTCTGACATCCAATTCAGCTTTGAGTTCCCCATTGTTTGTTTCTTTGCGGAACTCCAGCTGCGCCGTGCCGCCGAGCACTCGCTCTGCCTGTTGGGGATCGCTCACCCCCGGCAGCTGCACGAGGATTTGATCTGAACCGGCTGTCTGGACTAAGGCTTCCGACACGCCCAGCCCGTTCACCCGATTTTCTACGACCTTTTGAACCCCTTCCAGAACGCGAGCGTCAATTGTCTTCACCTGTTCGGAAGGTTTCACCTGAATTGTCAGTTGCGAACCTCCCTGAAGGTCGAGTCCCAGCCGTATCGGAACCGTAGCCAGCACCGCAATTGCGGCGATTGCCAGGACGGCGATTAATGCCATTAATGAAGTCTGTCTTTGCATGTTTTCAACCGCTTTTAGATTTTAGATTTTAGATTTTAGATTTTAGATTTTGTTGGGCAGACAAAATCCAAAATCTCCCCTCTAAAATCTCTGAATCTTAGATTTCAGATTTTAGCTTTTAGCTTTTAGATTTCACACTTCTCTTTTCAATCCAAAATCCTTGCATCCAAAATCCGGCCATCTCTTAAACTCGCCGCTCGACCATTTTCCGCACGGCTTCCACAATTTGCTCTGGCTGCACGATCGTCAGGCGTTCCAGGGTGCCGTTGTAAGGCGTTGGAATATCCTGGGAAGACAGCCGCAGCACCGGCGCATCCAGCTCGTCAAACAGCCGGTCGTTAATCGAGGCAATGACTTCCGCCCCAATGCCGCCGGTTTTCATGCACTCCTCCACGACAATCGCCCGGTGGGTTTTGCGGATGGAGGCACCGATGGTGTCAAAGTCAAGGGGTTTGAGGGAAATCAGGTCAATCACTTCCGGGTCGAAGCCATCTTTTTCCAGCGTTTTCACCGCTTGCGTGACATGGTGGCGCATGCGGGAATAGGTGAGGATGGTGACGTCTTTGCCTTTGCGCACCACTTCCGCCTTGTCCAGGGGCAGCAGGTATTCTTCCTCAGGCAGGTCTTCCTTAAGGTTGTACAGGAGGACGTGCTCGAAGAACAGCACCGGATTTTCGTCGCGGATGGCGGATTTTAGCAGACCTTTGGCGTTGTAGGGAGTCGAGCAGGCGACGATTTTCAAACCCGGAACCGCCTGGAAGTAAGCTTCTAGGCGCTGGGAGTGTTCTGCCCCCAGCTGTCGCCCCACACCGCCGGGCCCGCGAATCACCATTGGGATTTTGAAGTTGCCGCCGGAAGTATAGCGCAACATGCCGGCATTGTTGGAAATTTGGTTGAAGGCGAGCAGCAGAAAGCCCATATTCATGCCTTCGATAATGGGCCGCAGGCCACTCATTGCCGCTCCCACTGCCATGCCGGTGAAGCTATTTTCGGCGATCGGCGTGTCCAGAACCCGCAGTTCGCCATATTTTTTGTATAAGTCTTTTGTGACTTTATAGGAGCCCCCGTAGTGGCCCACGTCTTCGCCGAGGACGAATACGGTTGGGTCGCGCTCCATTTCTTCATCTATGGCTGCCCGGAGGGCGTTAAAGAAAAGCGTTTCGGCCATTTTATAAGCAGTTAAATTGGTCAAACTGGTATTATACCCTTTCTGGGGGTGAATTGGGAAGTGAATTGCCCGCACAGTCTGTCTGTCTCAAGGCGGCACCCCCGCCAAAGGCAACAGCTGATATTTTTTAATTTTTAATGTATAGTCGTAAGTTTTAGCTTTCGCTTTTCCCTCACCCCTGACAAGACGCGATGAATCGCGTCTCTACAAGAAGACGCGATGAATCGCGTCTCTACAAGAGAGTTCCCCCGCCCTACGGCTTCCCGTTCGCCCGCCAAATCTTGATGGTGCCGTCCCCACTGCCACTGGCCAGGGTGCGGCCATCGGGACTGAAGGCGACAGTCATCACTGCGTGTGGGTGCTGGGAGTCCCCCGTGAGGGTGTGCAGTCGCTCCCCTGTCCCGGTGTCCCAAATGGCTGTGGTGCCGTCCCCGCTGCCACTGGCTACTGTCAGGCCATTCGGGCTGAAGGCCACGGCATAAACCGCATCGGCATGAGCGTTGAGGGTGTGGCATTCAATGCCTGCCGGCAGATGCCACAGCTTGACAGTTTTATCCCCACTGCCGGTGGCCAGCATCTCACCGCCCGGGCTGATGGCGACGGTGTAAACGGCGTCGGCATGGCCATTCAGGGTGTGCGCCAGTAGGGGCCCGCCGGCACCGATCTGCCAAAGTTTGACGCTGCTGTCCCGGTGCCCGCTGGCCAGGGTTTTGCCGTCGGGGCTGACCGCAACAGCGTTCACCGGCGCAGATGGCTCACAGAGGGTGCCCAGCAGGTTGCCGGTGCGCACCTGCCAAAGGTTGAGGGTGCCCCCACTGCCACCGCCGGCACCGGAGTGCCCAAAGCGGGAAGGTGTGGCAAACACTGTATCGGAAAAGGAGTCATCGCTGCCTGAAATCAGGGTTTTCCCATCAGGGGTGAAGGCGATGGCGGTGACTCGCCCGCCCCCCCGGAGGGTGCGCACCGGCGATCCTTGCGGTCGCCCATCAGCGCCTGTGGACAGCTGCCACAGATCGACGGTGCCGTCAGGAGCGCCAATCGCCAGAATCTGGCCATCGGGACTGATGGCAGCGGCGTTGACGCCTAATGGATAGCCAAACAGGCTGTGCAGCCGTTCGCCTGTTTCCAGGTGCCACAGCTTGACAGCACTGTCGCAGCTGCCGCTGACCAGAATCTGGCCGTCGGGGCTGAATGCCAGACCGGCCACTGGGCCTGAACGTTCGGAAATGGTGCGAATCAGTTGGGCGTTTTGCCAAGACATGGGGATGGGAATTGCCGGTGCGTCTGCTTAAATGGTGGGGGAAGTCAGGTGGGCTGCGCCCCTATCGCCGCCACCGGTCGATAATTTGATTGTAATCAGGATTCAGACGGATTTGATATGAAATCCCGCAGCGGTCGTGCCGAAAAGCGTTGCCTCCCGTGGGGGGTGAATCAGGCGTGGCGCTTTTGGTGCCACTGCCATGCGTGAGCCACAATTTCACTTAAGTTGGGATACTCAGGACGCCAGTCTAAGATGTTTCTGGCTTTGTCGCTACTGCCTACGAGAACCGGCGGATCGCCCGGGCGTCGCTCGCACTCCACCGTTTTAATCTCCCGTCCGGTTACCGACCGGGCTGTTTCTATCACTTCTCTGACAGAAAAGCCACTGCCATTTCCCAAGTTAAATACTTCGCTCTTGCCACCGCTAAACAAATACTCTATCCCCAAAACATGGGCGGATGCCAGATCGTTGACGTGAATGTAGTCTCGAATACAAGTGCCGTCCGGAGTCGGGTAATCCGTGCCAAAAATCGAGATGGATTCCCGTTTGCCCAGCGCAGCTAGTAAGAGCAGCGGAATCAGGTGAGTTTCTGGCGCGTGATCCTCCCCCAGCAACCCGCTCGGATCGGCACCGGCAGCATTAAAGTAGCGGAAACAAACTGATTTTAAGTTGTGCGCGACATCAAAATCAGATAAAATTCGCTCCACCATCCACTTACTTCTGGCATAGGGACTGATGGGATTTTCGGGATGCTCTTCGGGGATGGGAAGAATGCTGGGAATGCCGTAGAGGGCGCAAGTGGAAGAAAACACCAGTTTGTCCACTTCCGCTGCCTGCATCGCTTCGAGAAGCGTTAAAGTGCCGGTGACGTTATTGCGGTAGTATTTGCCCGGATGGGTGACGGACTCACCCACAGCGATATAAGCAGCAAAGTGCATTACAGCTGCAATCGGGTGCGTGGCAAACAGTCGGTCGAGCAGGGCGCGGTCGTTCGTATCCCCCTCAATCAGCTCGACCTGCAGCACCTTATCCACAATATCCCGGTGTCCGTACACCAGGTTGTCCAGAACTACCACCGGATAGCCGGCGCGTTGCAGAGCCAGCACTGCATGGGAGCCAATATATCCGGCTCCACCCGTTACTAAAATAGTTGGCTTAACTTCTGACACTTTTAATCCGTTGCAATTGATTTTAGCTAATATAATCCAGGCCGTCACTTGCTGCTAGCCCCGAGTGCGGTTTACTGAGAAAAATCCCAGTTTTGCTAAAGCTCAGCTTTCCTCCCCTCTCCCCTTGTGGGAGAGAGGTAGGGGGTGAGGGGGCACAGCAGTGGGACACTCCGGTTTATTTCTTACCGACTTTGACGAGGTTTCCCAGTTTCTTGCGAACCTTTCTGTTGTAAACGCTCACAAATCGCTGGGCGTCTTGCACTTGCAGCGAAACTTCCGCCGCCAGTCCAGTAACGCCTTCCGCCTCGCGCATAAACTTCCGCCGGCAGAAATTCATCGGTTCCGAGTATACCCTGGAAGTGGACAGCGCTGGTTTCGGCCCGCACCAGTGAATTACGGTCGCCTCGTCGAGCACCACCGGCCCTGTTTCCCCCACGGGAAAGCGCTTTCGCAGCTCCTGCTGGTCGAAATCCGGCACGAGCAGCTGCATGTATTCTTTTCCCACGCGAATTCTCCCTTGTTCAGCCGCCCGGAAAATCATAAAATTCAAGAACCCCATCTCTCCATACTTAAATACCCCGGGATACTTTTCTGTGAAATCTAAAATCTCTATATACTCAGACAAAGGGAAAACATCTCGCCTCGCGAAAAACATCCCCGTGCAGTAATAATCATCTCGATACTTCTGCCAGGGAAAGTCGGGAAAATGCTTCTCTATCCCCCCAATATCAAAGAAAAACTCAGTAACCGACTCGTCAGAAGACTTGTAGCGAGGCCGGTCTACAATCAGGTCAAACTCCTTAAAATTCGCATATTTGAGGAGATTTCCCCAAATTATTGTATCGGCATCCAGCATCAAGAAGTGCTTCCACGGGCTTTCCCAAAATCCGATCATCTTGGTTTTGCCCCAGCCAAAGCTTCTGCGCCTGAGAACCTCGTGAGTGACGCTGTTGTGATTGATCACCCTTACGCCATAGGCTTTTTCCGCATCAGCCACAGAAAATGTGCCGTCCACCAGCAGGCAGATCGGAACATCACCCAGGAAATGCCTGATGCTGGCACAGCACCCCTTGGCAAACAAGTAATCCGAGGCACAGCAGGCCACAATGATGCCAAAATCTTCCATAATAGCCTATCCTAATTCCTTCCGGAGTGAGAGAGGGGTTGACCGTCCCGAGGGGGCGGACTCTAGCTATTTGAGTTTAAACCTAAACACCAGCATAGCTAACAGACGCGGATTTCTGTGGTCAGCCCCCCCAAAGTCCTGTTGGGCGAGAAGTTTAGTGGCTCTCTGCCAACCCCGGCGCTCTCCCCTTTTAGCCTATAGGTCTTTTACAGGCTAGCAGCAAGTCGCTTGCCACGAGCGGAATTGTTAAAATATTGTAACAAAAGCAGCTGGATGAAAATTTTTATGATACTTTAACCGATAAACAGGCAGGGTGTTTCTGAGCCGCTTTGGCGGCACGTTCAGGTGAAACCTCTTCTCACTAGGGCTGGAATGAGTCACCATAGACTGAGATGCGGTAACGGTTTGTGGCGAGAAGCAAAACTTTTGGGCAAATGGAACGCCATAGCATAGCTGTACTGATAACTTGCCATAACCGCCGGCAGAAGACCTTGGCCTGTCTGGCGGCGCTGTTCAGCCAGGTTTTCCCACCTGAGGTGGCTCTGGGCGTCTATCTGGTGGATGACGGCAGCGCGGACGGCACAGCAGAGGCTGTGCGGCAGGTTTACCCGCAGGTGAAGATTCTCCAGGGGGATGGGAGTCTGTTCTGGAACGGGGGGATGCGCATGGCTTTTGACGCCGCCGTCAAGGACGATCCCGACTATTACCTGTGGCTCAACGATGACACCTTGCTCGATCCAGAAGCCGTGAGCGCCCTGCTGGGCACATACCGCCGGCTGGCTGAGCTTGGCGGTGAGCGAGCCATTGTCACGGGATCTACCCGCGATCCAGATACCGGCAAACACACCTATGGAGGTGTGGTGCGCAGCAATTGGTGGCATCCTTTCCAATATCGCTTGCTCGAACCGGCTCAAGAGCCTCAGCGCTGTGATACCATGTGTGGCAACTGTGTTCTTATCCCGCGAGCTGTCGCCCAACTGGTGGGAAATCTCGATCCAGCTTTCATGCACTATGCAGCCGACTGGGACTACGGTTTGCGAGCTAAACAAAAAGGATGCTCGGTCTGGATAGCTCCAGGCTATCAGGCAACGTGTTCGTCAAACCCCAAGCCGGCTTACAAGACGGAGGCGGAGCTGCGCGAGCAATTAAATAAGGTCAGCCAACCCAAGGGGCTGGCACTCCAAGATGTCACCCTTCAACCTATGGAAGAGTGGAAGGTGTTGGCCCACCGGCACGGCGGGCCGCTGTGGCCGGTATTTTGGCTTCTGCCGTATCGGAGAATGCTTTGGATCTCTTTGGTAGGCCGGTTGAGGGGGAGTGGGGCGTGAGAGTCTTGCTTTCTGCCGTCGGGGGGCCGCGTTGAAGTTCTAAACTGGGAACGGGCTAGAGCTGTAGGTGGCACCTTGCGGCTAGCAACGGAGAAATTCACTTTCCTATTTTTAGGTACACAGTAATGGACGATTTCCGCATCGCTTGGATTGTTCCCTCAGTGGAACTGGGGGCTTACTGGCAGCCAGTTTTGAGGGAATTTACCAAAGTGTATGAGCAAACAATATTTTACACCGGGGCCATTTGGCCCGGATTCGATCCCACTTCTCCAGGCGCTTCGGCGTTTAAACTAGTAGGAGAAACGAAGTCTATAGAATTGATGAGTGTGGCTCAGGGGTATGGGCGTGGCTTTATGTACGCATCTCCGTCTATTGTGGGCCATTTACTCCGGTTTAAGCCTCATCTGATTTTTGCCAGTGCTTTCTCGATATGGACTGTCTTGGCGCTGCTTTTAAAACCGTTGGCCGGGTGGCGGATTGCGATCATTTATGACGGTAGTTCGCCCAATACGGACTTTCGAGATTCCGGATTTCGTTCCTTCGCACGACGAGTAATTGCTCGATTTACAGACGCCTTTATTGCCAACAGCAAAGCCGGGAAAGCTTATCTTAGGGAAACTTTAGGAGTAGAGGAAGAGAAAATTTTCAATCGAATCTATCTCGTTCCAGATGCTAAGGCTTTGCTGCAAGGTCTTGAAAAAATCCAGCCAATTGACCTAAAATTGCTGCGTCCAATTTTTCTGTATGTGGGGCGGCTCACACCTAGAAAGGGACTTAAGCCCCTCCTGGAAGCCTGCGCTCTTCTCAAAAATCAGGGATACTGTGATTACACGCTGCTGATCGTCGGGGATGGAGAGCAACGCGAGGAACTCGAAATTTTTGTTAAAAACCGCGATTTATCAGAGCAGGTAACCTGGGCGGGATGGGTCGAGTATGGCCGTCTGGGAGCTTATTTTCGTCAGGCGGATGTTTTTGTCTTT
>CAZJNL010000174.1:7129-8188 GCA_964546515.1 uncultured Oscillatoria sp. | reverse complement strand
TCGCCTCGAACTTGATCGCACTAATCGAGGGCTGCAATAAGGATTTGAGCCTGACTCTGAAAATGGAGAGCCTCCACTGGTATGAAGTGATGCTAGGCGCAGAGCAGCAACTGCTAGATTGGTTTTCTGCCTCGCCAAATTGGAATAAATTCTGGTTTAAAGACTTCCGTCAACAGCAAATCCTGCCGTTCACCGGCGATGCTGCTCTTTACATCAGCCGCTATATCGGTGCCGATGTCGTCGCTCAGCTCAGAGAGCAAGCTGAGACATTCTTGAAAGGATGTAACCCAGAACAAGACCGCCTGCACCTGGTCACTCACAGTTGGGGAACTGTCATCCTCTTTGATATCCTATTTGCAGGCCGGTGGGACGACCCAAACATCCCAGGCTATGAGAGCGTGCAAGCCATTCGCAGTATGATATTCGGAGTCGCTCCCACACCAAATTATGGCATTCGGATCGCCAGCATTCACACGATGGGAGCACCTATCGCTATCGCCAATCTCATCAACGTCAGGCGGATAGAGAAAGATGCTGGGGAAGAATTGACAGATGATAAAATCAAACAAATATTCACCCACGACATTACTCTTGGCTTGGAGAAGCTCCTGCAGAGCCTTTTTTCCGCACACGGGAACAGAAAGCTACCGTGGCGGAACTTCGCTCACCCTGGCGATCCCGTAGCCTACCCGCTGGCGACCGTCATCCCCAACCTGCTAGATGGAAATAAACAATACCTCGACATTCAAGACGCACTCACCAGCGGCGGCGGATGGTTAGAATGGGCAGCTCAACTCGTAAGCGACAGATTTTTAGCCTTAGTCAACGGCGGCAGCGCCCACAGCAGCTATTGGCAGAGCCAGCAAGTAGCCGAGGAAATCATCAAAACCATTCAGCAGACCCAGAACTTTTCTCGCTCCCAGGCGAGAGTCTTGAACGAGATTTAGGAGCCTCTACCTCCCGCAAGTGCCGGCCAGAATATAGCGGTTTTCAATTTGTGATGCAACGCCAGCGGGTTGGAAAATGGATGCCTGTACAAAACGGGACAGTTTACAGAGC
>CAZJNL010000174.1:0-7029 GCA_964546515.1 uncultured Oscillatoria sp. | reverse complement strand
CTTTCTCTTGTAGAGACAAGGGTTTATCGCGTCTGAGAGTCCCGGATGCGTGCGGGAATATAGCGGTTTTCAATTTGTGATGGAACGCGAGCGGGTAGAAAAATGGATGCCTGTACAAAACGGGACAGTTTACAGAGCCTTTCTCTTGTAGAGACAAGGGTTTATCGCGTCTGAGAGTCCCGGATGCGTGCGGATATAAAAATGTACCGCACTGATATGAAAAACGCTATAGGGCGCAAAACACTCAATTCAGAGCTGACACCACCGGCCCCAGGTGGATAAATTCGCGGTCTATGGCGCAGAGGTTGAACTTAAAACCGGGTGCCTGCAATGGCATCACTTCCTTAGTGGTTGCCGCTCCCCCAGGGACAGAACGCTTTTCCAGCAGCAGGACGCTGTACCCAGCTTTGAGCGGGTAAGCGGCACACACGAGCCCGTTGTGACCGGATCCTGTGATAATAACATCATACGTTTGCATGGCACGAGGCTCCAAGGATGGGAGATGATTGCTCCCATCTTACAAAAGTTAAGAACTTGAGATATCTGCCACCCGACAGAGATAGCTTCTGGCGGAAGCAACCTGAGAATGGCAGAAGGAAGAGGTGCGGGGAGCCACTTCTTTCAGGAAATTATAATGAAACTAGATTTGCGGAGATTTTACAAAGCATGCAACCCCAGCCAGAGCCTGATCAGGGGAAATGATGCCGAGAACCCGTACTATATCGATTTTTCCCCGGTGCGAGGTCGCCAGCTCGTTGAGGACTTAAAGCGAACTATCGCCCACGCTGCACCGGATAAACCAACTTGCCAGCTATTTGCCGCACCTGCCGGCTGTGGGAAGTCCATAGAACTGACCAGACTGAAGGCGGAGTTGGAGGAGCTGGGATTTCACGTCGTCTATTGCAAGGCGACGCGGTATTTGAATCTGGGGGATGTGGATCTCAGTGATATTTTGCTGATGATTGCCCGTCAGGTGAGCGAAAGCCTCAACAAGATTAAAAGCAACCTGCAACCGGGCGAAGTGGGAGCGTTGCTCAAAACCCAGACAGAGCAGTTGCTTACGCACACCGGCGGGAGTGGCATCGGGCATTCGCTGTTTGGGGGAAGTGGCAAAATTGCTCCTAGAACCAAAGATACTTTGGAGCTTGTTTGGCGGTTAAGGATGTACTTGGAACCTCGCACAAATTCTATTTTGAAAAGCATCAATCAAGAACTGCTCGAACCGGCAGCGTCGGAGTTGAAGCGACGAGGCAAAAAAGGACTGGTGACAATCGTAGATGACCTGGACAGAGTGGAGAATCGACGCCTGCCAAACGGACGCCTGCAGCCAGAATATCTTTTTGTTGACCGTGGGGATCAGTTGCGCAAACTAAACTGCCATGTGGTTTACACCGTTCCCCTGACATTGGTTTACTCGAATGAGTTGGGAAAACTGACTGGCAAATTTGGAGTGGAACCCCAGGTATTGCCAATGGTGCCGGTGCGGCGGCGAGATGGCACGCACTGCGAAGAAGGAATGGCGCTGCTGCGACAAGCCGTCCTAGTGAGAGCCTTTCCTGACGCTCCCCCAGAGCAGCGGCTCAGTTTAATTACAGAGGTGTTTGACAGTCCTGAAACTTTAGACCGGCTGTGCCGAATCAGTGGCGGTTATGTGCGCTACTTGCTGGGGCTGATCTATCGCTGTCTCCAGAAAGAAAACCCACCCATCCCGCGTCACTGTCTGGAAACTGTGATTCGGGAACGCTGCCATGAGCTGGTGCGAGCTATCGACGATAAACAGTGGGAATTACTGCGTCAAATCGCCCGAGACAAAACCGTCACAAACGAGACAGAATATCAAGTCTTGCTGCGCAATATGCGCGTGTTTGAATACCGGGACGAGCGAGGGCGCTGGTTTGATGTCAATCCGATTTTGGCAGAAGCAGAAAAATTTCAAACTGGCACCTGCTAAAGCTAAAACATCTAATTTACCTATTTACAGTGCGGCGGGCTTGGCGATATGCAACGTAACAGGGTGCTATTTTAGGCAATTTAATAGTCTAGCTGCCGGAGGTCAGGCTATTTTCTCCAGGGAATTGCAATCACACGCTAATTGACTGAGATTTTTTAAGGCATGTGACCCCAAGCCGAGCTGAAGCTTAGAGAATCCCGACGCTCTGTACTGTATCGATTTGTTGCCGGTGCGGGGAAAGCCACCTCCGCCCTTGGAATTGAAGCTAACCATCACGCAGGCAACACCGGCCATCAGGGAAGACAAAACCGGCAAATTGGGTTTATAATCCCCATCCCCTATCATCTCTGGCCAAACAAACCGCAACGGTGTAACTGAACATAGGGCACAGGGCAGCAAAACCAATGCCAGCGTGCCCCATGCCCTATGCCCGGTGCCGGTGCCCCAGGAGCGATGTCCATTCCCAGAGTCACTGCCCACCCTCAAATCACATCATCAAGATCACCGGCAGAATCTTAAATTCTTCTACTGCCTCACCTGGGTTGAGACTTGGCCCACTGCTCACAGCCTCAGTGCTTTGAGAAACGGCAGGTACGCCGCCACTGCTGCTGAACAGATCCTGTGCCGGTATGGCGGCTGTCAGCTGGGGCTGTTGCCGGTGGTCAAAGTGCCGGTCAACTTCGGAGATGACCACGGGTGCCGCGCTTTTAATTTTATTCTGGTTGCGCAGCTTATTGATATACTCAACCCGCTTAGTTTTAGCGGTGATGTAGGCGCTTGTCCCTTCAGGAATCTGTTGCAGCAATCTCAGGGCTGCGGCAAAATTGCCGGCATTCGCCTGGCTGTAGGCTTGTTGCAACAATTGGTCAGCATTGACGCGCCGCTTGTGGGTGAAGTTAACAAGCTGGGCTTGCCCCTTCTCGTAAGCTGAAGTCCCCTGGGGAATCTTTTTGATCAACCTGATCGCGCCGGAAAAATCTTGCGCGGCTGCCCTCTTAGAGGCGGTTTGGAACAATTGCTCAGCTTTTGCCTCCATTTTGACGTGCCGTTTTTCGGTGTACTCAGCAATTTTGGCTTCCACCTTAGGGTAGTCTGGCACTCCTTTGGGAATATCTTGGATAAATGTCAGCGCCAAACTAAAATCTCCCCGCGCTGCCCCGTCGCTGGCTTGTTTCAGGAATTTCTGGACTTCACCCTTAGTTTTGGGTGCCGCTTTCCGGATAAAAGGCTCTATCTTTTTCTGCCAGTCAGAAATCTTCGGAACCCGCTCAGCCTCCTTAAACACATCCAGCCACCGGCTTTCCTTAAAAGCTTTTTCAACCAGCTTGACTTGCTCGCTGGCCTTTTGCCAGTCTTGCTGCCACTGCTTGATAGCGTTGTGGGCGTCATAATAGACAGAACTGTATGTGGGAACGGATTTAGCCAGAGCGACTGCTTGCTGGTAATTCCCTGCCTGATATTGTTCAGAGGCCCTCACAAACGTATCTTTCCCCGGATCTAGGGGAGGAGCCAGAAGCAGATTGTACATTGCAAACGCTACAGCCGCAGCATTAGCGGCCATACCGAGAGCAATGCCAATCGGTGCCACAAAACGGCTCAGGGATCTAGAACCCTTGGGGCGAGCTGTCTCGGACGCTGCCGGTGGTGTCACGTCAGTGCTGGGCGCTTCGGCTGAACTGCTCAGTACAGGTAAGAGTTCTGTCGATTCAGACAAAGGACTCCCCAGGGGTTTCACTTCCGGGCTGCCGGATTCCTGAGTGTCTTGACTGAGCGCACTTTGTCCGGCGCTGACCTGCAGAAAAGTCGATTCCTCGGTTCCCGCAAGCTGTTCGAGCGCTTGCAGAACCTCAGTTGCAGACGGGGAGCTGTTTTTGTCAGAGTGATGCACCATACTATTCAATATAGCAACCAGCTGTGGGCTGGCGGGCACCGGCACGAGCCGCTCCCAACTTTTCTTTTCCAGCTCTGCTGTCAATTCCTCGGCACTGAGCCCCGTCAGCGCTTGCATGCCAATCTGCGAGAGCGCACAAATATCAGTGTCCGGGCCCTGCCAGCCGGCGACTGGCCGGTTGGAAGCAGTTGTAGGGGTGGGTATACCCAAAATGTCGGAGGCAGAGCAAAAAGATTCCACAGACTCCGGACTGAATTTCCCGACGCCGCCAAAGTCAATTATAACTAAGCTGCCGTCAGAGGAGCGCCGAATTATTTTGTCCGGCTGGAGATTGCCGTGAACTGCGCCCTGCCGGTGAGCCAATTCCAGAATGCTCAAAACTTCTCGCAGCATCTGGACAACCCGAGCTTCTGTCCAGGTTTGGCCCGGAATCAGAACCGCACTCAGCGGAGTCCCCTCCATCAATTCTCGCTCCTGGTACGCTTGGTTCTTATCAAAACAGGCTAGCATCTTGGGAATATCGTCCCGGTCGCTCAGTGTTTTCACAGTTTCTGTTTCGCTGGTGAGCCTACGCCTAGCTGTTTGCGAGCCGCCCGCAGCGCTATCAGGAAGGTTCTGCGGTTTAACAAGGCTCTCGGGGTCGCCTGTCAGCTCAGTGTCCAAGGCTTGGCTGGGGAAGCCAGGCTGAGCGGCGCTGATCACCTCGACAATTTTGTAAAGTTTTTCTAGTAATGTTCCGAATGGGAAACTCGACATTAATTTCGACATACAACCACTTTCCACACCTGCTCATCTGATAATCCCGCCCTTAGACTCCTGCGAGCGCTTCGCACCACCTAACACATGAAGTCAGCCTGCAGTGCGAGAGGAAAACTAGGCTGGGCCTGCCGCTTTCCCGCAGCGCCAAATGTGAGAAAATAAAACTATTTACCCTAACCCCCTCTAGGTCTAACCCCTTCCAGCTGGCTTTCTCAGACGCTTCCCTTAAAAGTTTTGAATTCAACTCGCTCTTGAATCCTAGAGGCAGTTTCCGATCCCAGACAACTAAAAGGTAGGGGTTTCGGCCACCGAAATGGTTGGCAGGTAAACCCTTTAAAGTGCCCGCAATAGCCTGAAACTTTTCCGAATAATTGACCGTAAACGAGGTTATATGAATCCAAAAATTCCGCCTGACGCTGCCCCCTCGCTCCCGGGCAGATCCCGGGAATGTCAGGCACGTTAGGGGGCTCCCGTTGAGCCTGACAAACAGGGACAGGGTAGTGGCAATGGGCACCGCTAATCTGAGTGAGGCTGTTGTCTCGTGCATCAGCAAACTTTTCTTTGAAGAATTTCCTGCATGAATCGCTCGCGTTGCTGCGGTCAAAGTGATGCCCCTCTTGTGGCAGTCGGCGATCCCGTCGTCCTTGAGAAAAGTCTGGGATTTGGCTCACCCAGGCTGTCCCGCCAGGGGTGTAGGGCTTAACCACTGCGGGGTTATACCCTTATTTCTACCATTTCGGATATCGAGTTGACTAGAGGGTTCACTTAAATGTGGGACAAAGCGCTATCCTGACAGGACAGGCGTGCGCCTTCAGCCCTCAGCTTCAAGCGGTCAGCTCTCATGCCGGCATGAGGGTGGTTGCATTCGCTCCTCCCTGGATCGACTCCCGCCGATAAGACAAGCTAATGGGCGAAAAACTGGTGGCTGATAGTATGGGAGAGGGATTTTAAAGCCGGCAGTCGTCAGTCTGAGAAAGGCCAGTTGCCCACACTTAACTAACGCACGACTTTTCATATCTTTTCTTTCACCCCCTCACTTCTTTTTCCGGAACGGTGAGGGCGACGGAGTGAGGAAAGCGCCGCTGCTGTCCGTCAATCAAATCTTATTAATAAATCTCAAATATCAGGAAGATTAACTGCCCAAAACAGTTCCCTAGGTGAAAAGAGAAAAAAGCTGACACTACTGCAATTTGGAAAACCATTCATGTCAGCCTTTCAAAGAGTCCTCTGCACCTCACAAGAAAGAGAGGATAGAGGGCGTGCCGTCACCCACAAATGAGGTTTGTGTGTGGGGGCTTTCGCATTGGCGCGGGGACGTTCGCTACCCCACCGAGATGTGAAGAACGCAAATGCCTCGGTTAAAACCGAGACGAGTCTGTGCCGGTGGCTGGGGAAACACTCTGGGACATACCGACACGGCTGCTAATTTCCAGAAGGGTAGAGGGTGCCGGTTGCGGATCGGGCGTCCCGGTTGCGGCAGTGCGCCCCTGCGCCGCCGGTGTGGCCAATTGCTGTTCAGCCTTCAGGCGCTGCTTTTCTTTATATTCAACCAGCTTACCTTCTACCTTAGCGTAGACTGCAGTTTCTTTGGGAATCTGTTGCAGATAGCTGACAGCCCCGGCAAAGTCTTTCACCACCGCCCGGCTGTAACCGGTTTGCAACAGTTGGTGCGCTTCCCCCTCAAGCTGTCGGCGCTGTTTTTCGGCGTACTCCACCATCTTGGAGCGAGCGACTTTGTGGGCGGACGTACCTTCAGGAATCTGTTTGAGAAAATCCAGCGCCCCGGCAAAATCTTTGTTATTTGCCCGCTCGTAAGCTTGTTGCAACAATTGCTGAGCTTCCGCCTCGATTTCGGGCCCGGCTGCGAGTGCCTGATGCTGTTCCCCCGCCGTACTGGCAACGTCCATTTGCTGAGCGGATGTGGAAAACTGCAGCAAATAGGCTCCCACCGCTATCGCCAGCAGATTAACGGCAACGCCGACGCTAATTGCAGTCCGCGCCGATGGCTCAGGGGAGATATCAGCAGCAGTTTCAGGTGGCTGCGAGCTCTCCGGAATGCATTCTGGAGTGGCGACCGAGATGCGATCCTCCGCTGTCTGGTGTGGGACAGCCTCTGTGGGTACATCGCCTGCTTCCCCTTTCCAGCTCACGGTTGCCCGCAAAAAGCTCAAGCCCCCCTGTCCGTCATCCTTCAGGCGGTAAACCACTAGCCGGTCGCCCACCTTTTCTTGGCGATTCCAGAACAGGACACTCCGATTGCAGTCTGTTTGCCATGAAGTAAAGTTCTGCTGCGCCGGCACCCCCCCGACTGCGCCCATCACCACCGAAGCGCTGATTTGCTTTTGCTGATTGAACTGAGAAGTCTGGGCATTCGGTTCAACTCCCACCTCCATCACAACTAACCGGCTCTCCAGCTGCAGGTTGGGGC
>CAZJNL010000173.1:7846-8241 GCA_964546515.1 uncultured Oscillatoria sp. | reverse complement strand
CCCCCGGAGGGTGGGGAAAATCTCCCCCGATAACCGCGTTAAACAACCCATCGAACGCATGTTGATGCCTGCCAGTTCAGAATTTGTTGCCCTTTGCCGGTCGCAGGTGGCGCTGTTAACTCAAGCACTGAGAGCTTCCTTGAGCGTAGTGTACTTGACACAAGAACTCCAAGAGGGGGCAGAAGCCAAGTTAATCCCGATTGTGGCTTACCCTGAAACAGCTGCAGTGTGGGACGACACTCACCCCCTAGCGCTCGTCCCCTCCAGCGAAGTCAGCGCCATCGCCCCCATCCCTCGGTTACTCCAGGCTGCCCCCCCAGCCATGCCGCCGGCCCAGCCCAAGCAGAACTCCCGGACGCCTTCCTTTAGCTCAGACGCCCAGCCAACGCCAGACA
>CAZJNL010000173.1:0-7836 GCA_964546515.1 uncultured Oscillatoria sp. | reverse complement strand
CTGGGATGAAAATTCCAGGCAGCAACAGCGCCAAATCGTCTTGCCCCTGATACATGAGGGGGTGGTGATGGGATTGCTAGTCACCAGTCGAGAAGACCAACCCTGGAATGAGCGGGAAATTGCTCAAATCGAACGGATTGCCCACACCCTGACGCTGGCTTATATCTTAGACAAACGCTCTCAGTGGTTAGAGCAAAAATATCGCCAGCAGCAGCAGCTTCAAACTCAGCAACAAGATATGCTAGATAACCTGCTGCACCAGCTGCGCAATCCCCTCACCGCATTGCGGACATTTGGCAAATTGCTGCTCAGACGCTTGCTGCCCTCAGACGCCAACCGCGATATTGCCAAGAGCATCGTTCGGGAGAGCGATCGCTTGCAAGAGCTGCTGCTCCAGATGGAGCGGGCCACCGACACCGACGCCGGCCCGCCCGCACTCCCACCGGCTCCCTTTCCTGCAAACCGGCAGTCGCCCCCCGCCCAGCCCTTGCCCCTGCTGCCGGCATCCCCCCTGGAATCTCGCTCAGTAACTGAAGTGCTCGAACCGCTGCTTGTGTCAGCTACAGCGATGGCCGGTGAGCGCCAGCTAACCCTACTCGCCGATATCCCCCCCGACTTGCCGCCGGTGCTTTGCCATCCCAAAGCCCTGCCCGAGGTGTTGAGCAATCTGATTGACAATGCCTTGAAATATACCCCTGCCGGTGGCCTGATTTACATCCGGGCGGGCGACTGGCAAAAGGCAACAGCAGCAGGGGAGCTTCCCGGAAAGGGAGAAAACCTTTCGTCCTTCCTTCACCCTTGCCAAAAGATGGCCATTGCCATCAGCGACACCGGCCCCGGCATTCCCCCCCAGGATTTGCAGCGTCTCTTCCAGCGGCACTATCGCGGCGTGCAAGCACAAACAGGAATTCCCGGCACCGGCCTGGGTTTGGCCATTGCCAAAGACCTTCTCGAACAAATGCAGGGCGAAATTGAGGTATTTAGCCCTGCCGAGAGCCGCTGGTTGCCCACTGACACCCCTGAGATCCCCGGAACTGGGCCAGGAACCACCTTTGTCGTCTGGCTGCCGGTGGCGCGGTAATGTTAAGCAGGGGCACCGGCAGCCCTGGAATCAAAAAGTTTCTCGCTGCCGGCATGCTATGCATTAATAATGCCTGCCTATTTATCAGTTATATTACGTCTGGTTGATTAACCTTAATAAGGAACCGCCACAGGACGCGGCGGAGCGCCCGCAGGGTAGACGCATACGTCCGCCAAGAAGGAAGAGGAAGAGGGATAGAAAAAGTAATTGCGGGCGACTGACCGGAGATGATATTAATACCGGCTCAATACCAAATCAGAGCGCAAAGTCAGATTCAAATCCGTATTAGGAGCGACAGAAATCAGCTCCACTTTGTCGCGACCTTGAAACACTCCAATTAGGGTGAGTACAGTGCCAATACCGGCACCCAGCAACACTTCTTCGGTAGCGATCGCTTTGTCGCCGGTGATTGCCGCAATTGCAGCTGCCGCCGCCGCACCCAAGGCAGCATTCTTCAACACTTTGCCGGCATTAATCCCCTTGGTGATGGTTTCAGTTTTTGTAATCCCCGCCGAATTGGCATTAATTGGCACCCGCTCACCATTCGGCAGCACCAGTTCCCTCGCCACAAACTGGGCACCTTTTTGACCCCCTTGAACCAATTGCAGTTCCCCAACAATCTCGCTGCCTGTGGGGATTGCTACAGTGCTGCCAACTACAATATTTTCGGCAACGTTCAGGGTTACAGGTACGGGTTTGGGTTCCTTAGGAGCTACCAGAATTTTCTCGGCTTTATCGTAACTTACTGGAATAAAAGTTCCCGCTCGAACAGTGATTCGATTGCCAATCGGGGGCGGTGGGGTAACGCCAGCCACAATGTAGGGGGAGTCAAGAGCTGTTATTCCACCAGCGCTGACCAAAGCTTGGTAGATAAACGCCGCCACATCAGCTCGGGTGGCGCTTTGATTGGGATTCAACAATCTGACATCCGGGTAGTTTACTGGAATCTGTTTTTCTGTGGCTGCAGCGATGCTATTTATAGCGTAGTCGGGGATGGAAGAAGCGTCACTGTAAACTTGCAAAACGTTTGCAGTGGAGCCGGTGGGGGTGTAGTTTAGCCCGTTCGACAGCGCCACCAAGACTTGCACCCTTGGAATATTCTGGTTGGGGTTGAAGACATTGCCTGGATACCCACTCATGAATCCCTTTTGATAGGCATCCTCAATCGCCGTGTTAGCCCAGTAGTTTGACGGTACGTCCGCAAACCTAACAGGATTGCGGCTGCCTGGTTTATTGAAGGCTTTACGCACCATTGCGGCAAACTGCGCCCTAGTCACCAGATCGTTGGGGCGGAAGCTACCATCCGGAAACCCTTTGATAATATCTCGCGCCGCCAGACCTTCTATAAATCCTTTAGCCCAGTGGTTGGACTGGACATCAGAAAAACTTACTTGGGCAAATGCAGGTGCCGGTGCCACAATCGGTGCCACAATCGGTGCGGCTGCACCGGCAATCATTCCCAGGGTTATTAATGCAGCTGTTCCAGACTGCCATCGATTCGCTGTCATTTAAAGTGATCTCCAAAATAGACGGTTGTTAGTAAAAGCATATTTGGCTTTGGCTGATTCAATAGACCTCCTGATGCATAAGATGTTCCTCAAGTCAATAGGGTTTTCTAGCTTCCCAAAAATCCCGGCATTTTTCTGAGTAGGCAGTTGAAGAATGTTTAAGTTTTTTAACTTTTCAAGACGCACCGCCGCCCGCACGCCCGTTTGATGCAAGGAAGTGTGGGATTGGGGTGGCGAGAGTTCCCCAGTTACGGCTCCGAGCTTAATGCGGAACGGAGCGGATACCAAGTTGCATAGTTTACGGTAATTTAAGGGAGCGGGCATTCGGCATCGGGCATCGGGCACGCTCTAAAATTCCCCTGTAGGGGTGGGTTCTGCCAAGATATCTGCGTTGTAGGGGCGGGTTTATCCGAGATATCTGCTGGTGGCAAAGGATATCTGTAAACCCGCCCCTACAGGATATCCATCAACCCGCCCCTCTTGGCGGGTTTATCCGAGATATCTGCACGGCAACAAAGATTATCTATAAACCCACCCCTATTTGGGATGAAAGGCAACGCCGGAGGGTGGGCGCTGTAAGGGATAAGTGCGGAGGTCGGAAAGGGGGAAAAACGAATATCCTTCATGCTTGTTGCCTCTTCCTTCTTCCTTCCAGAAAGAAGGTCAAACCAGACGGAAAACCCACTCTTGTTGCGCCGGCTGTGCCACACTTGGCTGCAGCAGCGCTAAAAACCGTTCTTCAGGCGTCTGATCAGCCAGTCAAATCTAGCGCCAGCTAAGGCGGCATTGCCGGTAAGATCGGATTCCTCCTCTTCCACCTCTGCAAGCTCTTCGATGTTTTTGCCGTAGCCCAGCTGGGCTACCGTACCCCGGAGCCGGTGGGAAAGAAACATGGCGACTGCGCGATAAAACCGGCTGGCAAAGCCGGTATCCTGACGCAGTTTTTCAGCCAATTGCGAGCGAGGAACGGACAGCACCAGGGAGTCTTCTATAGCTATAACCGTTGCCGAAGGGGGGCGGGAATCGAGGAAGGACATTTCTCCTGGCACGTCGCCGCAACCCAATATGGCGATCGGGTGATCCTTGAGGGCTGAAACAGAAACGGTCAAGGTTCCATCCAGCACGAGGTACAGTCTGTCGATGGGCTGGCCCTCACGGATGAGTGTGGTGCCGGCGGCAATTTCCTCTCTAGTGCCCTTTGCCAGTATCCAGTCGATGTCATCGTCAATCAATTCTCCAAAGATGTATAAAATTTTTCTCATGGCTGACCCCTCACAGAAGGCTGTTTGCCGTTTTTATAGCTTAATTTTTATATTCGCTTATACTGCCCTTGGCTTGCTTGTTTGAACTCTCCGCACCGCCGCCTGCTTTTATTTGTGGGGGGCTGTCCTGATTTCGGGCGAGGCACTGCCACACTGGCCACCGCCGCCAGCGAAAGCGGGACTACTTGCCCTGAAAAAAAATATCGGGGCACCCACAAGAGGTGCCCCTGCGTCTGTGCCATTGCCGGTCGTCTATCTGGGTTCAATATTGCGGCGAGTGCGGGAAGTGCCGGCGTTGCCAGCCACCCACGCTAGCGCAGGGCCAAGGTAGAACGTAAGGTGAGATTTAAGTCCTGGTTGGGATTGATGCTGATTACCTCAACCTTTTTGCGACCAAACACCAGTCCACCGATGGCACCCAGACCGGCACCGCCGAGGACTTCTTCGGTGGCAATGGCGCGATCGCCGGTGATGGCTGAAATCGCAGTGGCTGCTGCAGCACCGATGACGGCACCTTTTAACACCTGACCGGTACTGGCACCCCTATCAATTTTTTCAGTTTTTGTCACCACCTTAGAGCGGGCGTCGAGCCGCAAGCGCCGGCCATTACGCAGCACCAGCTCTTGGGCCACAAACTGAGAGCCGTCTTTCGCCGGTTGCAGTTGCCCCACGATGTCACTGCCGGCTGCTATCAAGATACTTCCGGAGGGTGATGTGATGTTTTGGGCCACTTTCATGGTGAGAGGCATCGTTTCGTCCCGCTTGAGAAGGATTTTCTCTCCCTGGTCGTAAGTGACTGGAATCACAGTCCCAGAAGGAACGCTGACTGTATTGGTAGGGCGCGGTGCGTTCCACTGCCCCACATTGTAGGGCTTGACTTGAGCCGCCGCCGGCTCTGATGTCAGGATTGGCGCACCGGCACCGGCACTCATTGCCAGTGCGATCAGTACAGCGGTTTTAGATTGCCATTTATTCTTGTTGAACATAGATAGCTCCCTTGGGAGACGCCTTTGTTGTTGGAGCCAGTTTTGCTTAGCTCGTATTTAAATAGACATGAACATCCCTGTAAACGTTCCCGCCGAGTTGTTAATTCCTCTGAGAGCGCTTTTTAGTTTATAATTGCAGGCGGGCCGGCTGGTTGCATTTCTGGGTAGCGCCGGTGAGTGCTAGATTTCTCCCACCCCACAAATCCAATCCCTATCGGATGACCAACTCCTACTCACCCCCCGCTCTCTCTCACCTTTGTGGGACTGTAGGACAGGCGTCTCACCTGTCCATAGAACAGCCATCTTGGCTGTGGCCGGTGTCTGCGATCCCCGCACCCCATCCCGCCTGTCATATCAATTCCGGTTAGTTGCTCTTAATTAATTTTTCCCTCCCCCGATACAGACGCGATAAATCGCGGCTCTACAAGAGAATTCCCAGACGCGATAAATCGCGGCTCTACAAGAGAATTCCCAGACGCGATAAATCGCGTCTCTACAAGAGAATTCCCAGACGCGATAAATCGCGTCTCTAGAAGAGGGCTGTCAGACGCGATAAATCGCGTCTCTACAAGAGAATTCCCAGACGCGATAAATCGCGTCTCTACAAGAGAGAACCCCAATATATTCCCAATTATTGTAACACAACCGAACTCAATCTCGCATCCGCCTGTCGAATTCGCCTGCTGTTTTGCTAGCCGGCAGTGGTGGGCGGACTGAGAGGATTTACTCACGGGGAATGACAGAAGACTGATATCAAGTTTGTTTGAATACCTGTTATTAAGTAGAGCGGGGAGGCGCAACGGATTTGAATACGGATATAAGGATGCGGCGGATTCATTAATAGCCATGTGTCCGCCGAAATGCGCGGTGCGGGTTCGGGAGCGGCGGAGAAAAATTAATTATGGGCAATTATCAGGATTTGATATAAGGGGATTCATCTCACGTCCTGTTGTCTCGATTGTGTGTATATAAAGGTGTTGTGTGGGCGGGAGCAACCGCGCCTTGTAGGGGCGGGTTCACCCGATATATTTAAGGCACAGCTTTGGGTGTGAATAAACCCGCCCCGCCCCCGCCTTGTAGGGGCGGGTTCACCCGATATATTTAAGGCACGACGGAGGGTGTGAATAAACCCGCCCACCTACCCCGCAACAGCGATTGCCAACAGATTTGATATTATTCATGGGAAACAGGGGAAAGAGATTTTCGCAATAATTTTCGCCTGCTGGCATCAGTCGCCAGCCCGAAAGCCTCGGGCGGGTGTGCCGGTACACATGTCTTTTTTGAGTGTTGATTGTTAATTGTTAATTCTGAATTGTTAATTGCCCTTCAGACGCTTGAGTATGTGGTCAAATCTGGCCGTGGCCAGAGCCATGTCATCTGGTGCCTGCCCAGCTTGTTCACCTGCTCGCTCCTCTGGATTGAGTTGCAAGTCTTTGCCATCGCCGAACCAATTGACTGCACCCCGCAGTCGGTTAGAAAGAAATTTGGTGATCGCCCGATAAAAGCGCAGGGCAAAAAGTACGTCCTGTTGCAGTTTTTCCGCCAGTTGCTGTCTGGGAATAGCCAGCAACACGGAGTTTTCAATGGCTTTAACTGTAGCAGATGGTGGGTGATCGTCCACGAAAGACATTTCTCCCAAGACTTCGCCGCAGCCGATTTTTGATATTTCTTTACCTCCTAGAGCAGCGATAGAAACCATTAAGGTGCCATCGAGTACGATGTAAAGCGCGTCGATGGGTTCTTCTTCTTGGATGAGGACGGTGCCGGCGGCGATTTCCTGCCGGCTGCCGGTGGCGAGCAACCAATCGAGATCGCGCTCGCTCAATTCGCCCAAGATAAAAAGAACTTTCCTCATAGACGCATATTCCGCAGGAAGTTCCCGGCGGTTTTGCCTAATATTCGATGAGTGTGCGTGCATAATTTCCCTCTTTGCTCGTTTGCCACACCGGCAGCCTTGGGCCATTTCGGGCTGGCTGGCGCTCTGCCGGCGGCAGATATGACGTTCAGCACTCTTACAGTTTATCGCAGCTTAACGCCTTGGGGATGGGCGTACCAGAGGGGTTAGACCTCCCAGGGGGTTGGCCCTAAGGTTGTGGCCGGTGATTTTCGGGGAGGGGTAGCAATAAGGTGTTCTCTATCTGCTGTCGCACTTCTGAAGGCACATCACAACTGTTCTTAAGGCAATCCACCAGGTACTTATTGAGGACATAGTACAGCTCAAGCGGTTTTTTCAGAGATTGGCTGAACTTCTCATCGTGACTGATGTTCAAATCCGGAATCCTCACCGTTCTTAATTGCTCAATCCATGCTTTTACGTCAGTATCCCACCATTGCTTAAATTCTTCTTTGTCTGTATCCGGGTCAGGCATTTTTTCTTGTATTTGTTGCAGTGTTTTACTCAGTTCAGGTTCAAGGTTAAGCGCAAGGACACGGGCAAGTACACGGTCCAAGTCCCGGTCAAAATCCAAGTCAAGGACACCGGCAGCTTTTTCACGGGCAAGGATACGGGCGCGGGCGAAACATCTGGCATACTCATAAAATTTACGATTAGGATTATTTGTATTAACACTGGCGAGGACAAGACCGATAACACGGACAATACTAAGGTAAAAAGCGCGAACAGCCACAGGTTGGTAGCGCCCCTCAACTGAACGGGATTTCTGGCTTACCCACTGGAGAACCTGCTGCAATTTCTCATGCAGCGAACGCATCGATTTGTTCCTTTATCAGCAGCAGGGGTTCAGCTTGCCACGACATCTCACCGGCAAGCAAAAACACCTCGCGCCAGCGTCTCTCAAAAAGCAGGCATTTTAAAGTCTCTGCCTTAGCACACGCAACAAGTTCTTTCGCGGTGAAATACTCTTGAAACGTCAGGTGAGAGAAGGAGTATATTCCCATCGATCGCTCTACCAATAACCCGTGCTGAGCCTCAATCGCTTTCAGCACATCCGCGCTATCCTGTTGCAATTCGTCAGAGTCAGTCTTGGCATCCGGTAAGG
>CAZJNL010000172.1:0-8246 GCA_964546515.1 uncultured Oscillatoria sp. | reverse complement strand
ATCCCCTGCCTGCCGGTGGGGGATTTTTTTGTAGAATCATAGCGCTTAATATCCCAAATATGTCATAATACCCTTATGACAAATAAGCCACAGATAAGCAGTCATGCTCTGGCAAAGCTAGAGACGAGTGTCCCAGACAGGTCAGATAATCGTCTTGTGGAGGGACAGGAGACTTTTCCCATTGCTTTGACGCAGGCAATGCGGGATGTCCGCCTGCGGATGGAACTGACCCAAAAGGATTTGGCTCACCGGCTTGGTGTGGGGCAGAGTTGTGTTTCTAAGTTAGAAAGGGTCAACCCCGACCGCACCTTTGAGTCAGTGTTAGCTGACCTGGATGCTTTAGGGGCGGATTTTGAGGTGTCAATGCTCCTGAAGGGTGAAAATGTTCCAGTCGTGCCGGCCAAATTAGGTAGCATGGGGGAAGAAACGAATTCTGTTATGCTGAAATTAGAAGGTCAGATTGAAGTGAGTGATCGCCCCGGCCTTTGAACCTTATTTTGGGGAATAATAGAGAAAAGCCAGGTATTTAAGTATGTCTGTACTGCCTTCCGAATGGAATGAGGAGGCTTATGTCTCTCTGCATCTGATTCAAACAATGCTGGAGATGGCGGGTTTACCGCGTCGGAGTAGCTATTCTCATTGGCATCCACAGTTTAAGATTTACATGCCTACTACCAGGACTAAAAAACCTGTAGATTTCCTTGTAGAAGACTTTCGCAGGTATGTGAACTTTTTAGTAGAGGGCAAAAGTGCTGTAACTAAAATTAATGATACGGCTCGATTTCAGTTAAAAATGTATTTGGAAAATTCAGGTATAAGGTTTGGTGTGTTAGTCGATCCATTTTTAGTTGAGATATACGAGTACAATGAATGCCAGTGGAATTTATTGGATAAGCACAACATACAAAACCCCTATCAAGTTCAGCCAGTAGCAACTTTTCTTAGAAACTTTTTGGAGTCGGTAAAAATGAGGACGATCGCAATTCACACGTCTAAGGGCGGCGTGGGCAAGACTACTCTAACTGTTAACATTGCTTTTGAACTAGCAAAAATGGGAAACAAAGTTCTAGTGATTGACTTAGACGATCAAGCGAATAGTAGCCTCTACTTAGGAGTCAACAAGGCTGATGAGCTGGACAATGCCAATAGCCTAGAAGAGTTTGAGGGAATACTACAATCTTTCGAGGAGAGAAAGGAGGTTATAGACTGGTTATAGACTTTTTAGGGCTGGATTTCAATAAGCCAACAAACTACAAGGAGTATATACAACCCTCAACGTTCAATCAGTATATTCACAATGGCAGGATTGATGTCTTACGAGGCAGCTACAGAACAAGGGACGACAAAATATCAGCCGAATTTTCTCCGGCCAAGGTACTTGACAAAGCCTTGCAGAAGTCTGGAATGGCTGGTGAGTACGATTATGTAGTTATTGATACTCCGCCAAGCAGTACGATGATTGCAAATAACGGTTTAGGTGCGGCTCGATATGTAGTAATTCCAACCCAAATGGAATATTTCTCCGTGTATGGCATCAGAACGGTGATTAGACGAATTACAAACGGAGTACAAGAAGATACAAATCGTGAGCGAGGAAACATTTTGGGTATTGTGCCTATGATGACTGGCGGAAACAATATTAACAAGCTGACTGCTGAGTTGTTAAAAACAACACTGCCAGACGTGAGTGTTATTACAGAAATTCCGAGAACAGTTAAGTGGGCTGAAGCTTGCCAACAGCGTAAACCTATCTCGGTTTTCGCAGAAAAAGATACTGCTGCGCGTGAAGCTGCAATGAAGGCATTATATCTTACCCAAGAATTAGTTAATATAATTAATCAACAAGAAACAACAAGAGGGGGCTAGAAAATGGCTAACTTCCATTCAAAGATTGAAAGCAAGCCTGGGGTTGTGTTTTTGAGCCAAATAGTAGTTGTTCAAGAAAAAAATGGCAATTCAAAAGCTGCCCTACCAGAAGTTACTAAAAGTATAGCTGAGTGGGGGTTTAACTTTGCTCTTCCTCTCCTTTGTTTGACAGATGAGGAAGACAAGTATCACTTGCTTACAGGACTAGCAATATATGAATCAGCAGTTGCAAGTGGGATTGACAAAATATGGGCCATCTTGATTGTGGCTAAAAAGCCAGAAGCAGAGAGAGCTGTACAGCAAGCACTTTTGCAGTCCAAGTTGAATGACTGGATAATTGAGCCTCAAGATATTGCAGACTTTTTGCAATTCCTGAATAATGTGCAATCTCCTCTAACCTCTATTCGGGGTATTGGAGAAAAATATGCCAATAAAATCGTGGCTAATCGTCCTTACACTTGCCAAGAGGATATGCATAAAAAGCTGGGTTTTAAACAACCTTTGAATTGGCTACGAGCCTACAAAGAAACTTTTTGAAAAAGGTAACTTTACTTTTAGGCAGGCAAAGTTTCCAATAGAGAGAATTTTGAGCTTTAGCTAATTTTGAGTAGCGTCTGATAGCTTGGTTGAGCGAGCAGCATTATTATAAGTTATCCGTTAGCAGTCATACGTCTGGTAATGTTGCCAGTGGCGTAGATGTTATTCAAAACTGACTCAGCTCACTCCTCAGCGACGCTATTTTAAAAGATGGCTCAATAGGAGGTGAACAAGGTGCAAGTAAAGGTATTTATGGCACAAATTAATCTCCAGAAAAATGGCGTGAGGGGCGGCTTTAAATAAGCCGTAAACTTGGGAAATGCTAAAAGTGCAAAGGACAAACTGAAGCGGCGATAGCCTGTTTATAAAAAAACCTGCACGATGGCAAAAGCCGGCATTTGGAAAATTGCGAACGCCAATAAACTGCGCCACCGGCACGAGAAGGAAACCAGCACGCCAACACAATTAACCTCTGCATTTACGAGGTGACAGAAACCCGGTTTCGCCGAAGTTACCGGGTTTCTTAATATTACTTTTAAGGGCGCACCGGCAAGCCTTTGAGAAGCGAGCCGGCACAGCAATAACCGCGCCAAGGCATCTGAGCTGAGAAAATTTACTGACTCCAACAATTCCGGCTGCAAAAACTAATAAATAGAGGTGAAGGAGTCAAACATCATCAGAGGAAGTGCGCTCCTTGTACCGCAAGTGTAAAGTCCGGAATATCTGCCGGTAGAGATATTTCCGCGCTGTGACAGGCGCTGCAAGCCGGTGTAAAGCTAGGGTAACAGGAGTGCGCCACCGGCAGGAGAAGCATTCCCCGCACGCCCACACAATTCACCGCTGGATTTCCGAGGTTACAGAAACTCGGTTTCGCCGAAGTTACCGGGTTTCTTAATATTATTACTTCCCCAAAAATACCCTCCAATCCGCATAATTTTTGAGAGCGCACCGGCAAGCCTTTAAGAAGCAGCTGAATGCCAGCACAGCCAACTTGCGCAAAGGCGTCCGCTCTGGTAAAATATCCTGAATCCAACAGTTCTGACTGCCAAAACTAATAGATAGAGGTGAAGGAGTCAAACAAGATGAGCGATCCCTGTCTGCTGGCTGTCAGTCTGTTAACCTCTGCGCAGATGTCAGCTTGCGCCCCACCGGCACAACCCCCGAGCCTGTTCTTCCAGACTGTTGCCAACCGCCAGACAGTTGCAACTGCTGAAATCACCGCCCCTGAATTCAGCCAGCGCCCACCGGTACCGGCACCCCAACTGTCACCAAAGCCCCCACCGGCAGCCCTTTTGTCGCAATTGGCCATCCCCTTGCCACCAGGAGCCAGCCTCTCCCCACAAACCAACCCTGACTCATTGGCATATTCTCGCACCGGCACCCGAAAGCCGGCAACGGGAGCGCAACTGTACCACCAAAGGTTAGCAGCCCTCAGCTATGGCCAGATTTACACCCGCTTGCCACCGGACAGCTATTGGTCATTGTGGGCCAAGGCCAGAGAGCAACCCACCTACGAGGACTGGAAAGACCTTCTGGAACAGGAAGCCGGTGCCATAGCTCACGGACAGGGTTCCAACCTGCTATCAATCCTAGTAGGAGACTCCCTGAGCCTGTGGTTTCCCCCACCCCAACTGCCATCAGGCCGGTTGTGGCTCAATCAGGGCATTTCTGGGGACACTGCCGGTGGCGTTCTCAGCAGACTGTCAGCCTTTTCCCAAACCAACCCCCACACCATCTACATCATGGCAGGCATCAACGACCTGCGCCGGGGGGAAAGCGACAGAGCAATCCTCTGGAATTTCCAGCAGATTGTGCGGAAGCTGCGCCGCGAACACCCCCACTCTCTAATCGTAGTGCAATCCATTCTTCCCACCCGCCTGCTGGACATACCCAACAGCAGGATTCGCAACCTCAACCGGCAGATAGCCGCCATCGCTTACCTTGAAGGTGCGAGCTATCTAGACATCTACATTTACTTCACCGATGAGCGAGGGGAATTGCGACCGGAATTGACCACAGACGGATTGCATCTCAACCCATTTGGCTATGGCCTCTGGCAGTGGGCCCTGCAGTCAGCCGAATACTGGTTCGCAGTCAACCCGATGCAGTGAAACCGGCACCATTCCAGCAGTTGCCGGTCAATCTCACGGGGGCATCCCATTACTCCCCCTCACCCCCAACCGAATTATTGATTTTTTCCCCCCTCTCCCTTTATGGGCTACGGTTTATACACTTTTCGCCAATCATGACACCGGGGTAGGGTGCGTTCCCTCTTAGGAAACACACCTCCATCGGTGCCGGTGCCATAGGGAACGCTACGGTTTACACTGTGGCCTGGTTCGCACTCAACCCGATGCAGTAAAACCGGCACCACCCCAGCTTCCAGCCGGTCAATCTCAAAGCCACACCTTGAAAAACTGACTCTTTCGCGCTATCCTCCCTCTATAAGCTTTATTTTCAGCTGGCTCACTTGCAGTAGGATAGGGCGAAACGCATCAATCCTGACTTATGGCAACAAAATTCCCAAAATTTAGCCAGGACTTGGCAGCCGATCCGACAACAAGGAGGATCTGGTACGGGATAGCCACCGCCCACGACTTTGAAAGCCACGATGGCATGACGGAGGAAAATCTATACCAAAAGATTTTCGCCTCCCACTTCGGCCACCTAGCGATCATCTTCCTGTGGACTTCCGGCAACCTGTTCCACGTCGCATGGCAAGGCAACTTCCCACAGTGGGTGAAAGACCCTCTTAACGTCCGTCCCATCGCCCACGCGATTTGGGACCCCCACTTCGGCGCACCGGCAGTAGACGCTTTCACACAAGCGGGCGCATCCAACCCAGTCAACATCGCCTACTCCGGCGTGTATCACTGGTGGTACACCATCGGCATGCGCAGCAACAGCGACCTTTACCAAGGTTCGGTGTTCCTGCTCATCCTGGCCGCCGTGATGCTGTTCGCCGGCTGGCTGCACCTGCAACCCAAATACCGCCCCTCCCTATCCTGGTTCAAAAACGCGGAATCGCGCTTGAACCACCACCTGGGGGGCCTATTTGGGGTCAGCTCCCTGGCATGGACCGGCCACTTAGTCCACGTTGCCATCCCGGAATCCCGGGGCCAGCACGTCGGCTGGGATAACTTCCTGACCACCCCGCCCCACCAGGCAGGTTTGGCCCCCTTCTTCAGCGGCAACTGGGGCGTGTACGCCCAAAACCCGGACACCGCATCCCACGTCTTCGGCACCTCTGAAGGCGCAGGTACGGCAATCCTCACCTTCTTGGGCGGCTTCCACCCGCAAACCGAGTCGCTGTGGCTGACGGACATCGCCCACCACCATCTGGCCATCGCAGTGATTTTCATCATTGCCGGTCACATGTACCGCACCAACTTCGGTATCGGGCACAGCATCAAGGAAATCTTGAACGCTCACAAGCCCCCCAAAGGCGGTTTGGGTGAAGGTCACAAAGGGCTGTACGACACCCTGAACAACTCGCTGCACTTCCAGCTGGCGCTGGCGCTGGCTTCCCTGGGCGTGGTCACCTCCCTGGTGGCCCAGCACATGTACTCGCTGCCTCCTTATGCCTTCATCGCCAAGGACTACACCACTCAAGCAGCGCTGTACACGCACCACCAGTACATCGCCGGCTTCATCATGGTCGGTGCCTTCGCCCACGGGGCAATCTTCCTAGTGCGCGACTACGACCCGGAACAGAACAAAAACAACGTTCTCTACCGGGTTCTCGAACACAAAGAAGCGATTATCTCTCACCTGTCTTGGGTGTCCCTGTTCCTGGGCTTCCACACCCTGGGCCTCTACGTCCACAACGACGTAGTGGTCGCCTTCGGCACCCCTGAGAAGCAAATTCTCATCGAGCCGGTGTTCGCCCAGTGGATTCAAGCCGCACACGGGAAAGCCCTCTACGGCTTTGACGTGCTGCTCTCCAATCCTGACAGTATCGCTACCACCGCTTGGCCCAACAGCGGCAACGTCTGGCTGCCCGGCTGGTTGGATGCGATTAACTCTGGCACCAACTCCCTGTTCCTGACCATCGGTCCTGGCGACTTCCTAGTCCACCACGCCATCGCCCTCGGTTTGCACACCACCACCCTGATTCTGGTCAAGGGTGCTCTCGATGCCCGGGGTTCCAAGCTGATGCCCGACAAAAAGGACTTCGGCTATGCCTTCCCCTGCGATGGGCCCGGTCGTGGCGGCACTTGCGATATCTCCGCTTGGGACTCCTTCTACCTGTCCATGTTCTGGATGCTGAACACCATTGGTTGGGTGACCTTCTACTGGCACTGGAAGCATCTGGGCATTTGGCAAGGCAACGTCGCCCAGTTCAACGAGTCTTCCACCTACTTGATGGGTTGGCTGCGCGATTACCTGTGGCTGAACTCGTCTCAGCTGATTAATGGGTACAACCCCTACGGCATGAATAACCTCTCCGTCTGGGCTTGGATGTTCCTGTTCGGACACCTGGTTTGGGCGACCGGCTTCATGTTCCTGATCAGCTGGCGCGGTTACTGGCAAGAACTGATTGAGACTCTGGTTTGGGCGCACGAGCGCACTCCTCTGGCCAACTTGGTTCGCTGGAAGGACAAGCCGGTGGCTCTGTCCATCGTCCAAGGCCGTCTGGTCGGTCTGGCTCACTTCACCGTGGGTTATGTCTTGACCTACGCCGCCTTCTTGATTGCTTCTACTGCCGGTAAGTTCGGTTGATTTAGCAATCTAGGTTGTAAGTAATTTAAAACATCCCCTGCCTGCCGGTGGGGGATTTTTTATAGAATTTGAACCGCCCCCGTGAAGGAACGCCAAGAGGAAATTTCTTGGCGTCCCTTCACGGGGGCGGTTAAATAAAAACCCCCCCACATTCTAGCGATTCCCCCAAAAATGCTGAAATTACCCTGTCCGCCCCCACTCTTAGGTTCAGAACCCGGTTCTTTCACTCAGTTAACAGTGACGCACCGGCTGCCGGCAATCGTGCGGCGAGTTATTGCTGAAAACAGCTTCCCACCCGATATTAATGACAAGTTAGAGCGACTTGCTAACGACTTAGTTGATGGATATGTTCCGCCGCTTGAAGATGACGGCGGGGCGGATGTGGCTGCCTGGCGCAACTATATCAGCCCTTATATAGGGCAGCGCTGGGTGGATATTCCCTGGTTTGTCACCGAGACTTATTTGTATCGCAAAATTCTAGAAATCACCCATTACTTCCGTCCGGGCGAGTGGCAAGACGCAGACCCGTTTAAGGCTCAAAAGCAGGCTAGCCTAGAAACGTCAGAGACTGCGATAGTTGCTCTGTGCGGCGAGTTGAGCGAGTGGCAGAAGTCCCCATCGAGAGAGGAGTTGGAAGAAACTCGAACAATGTTAGTCGCGCTGCTGTATTTCGCTTTGTGGGGCAATCGAGTTGATTTGAGTCTTTGGTCGGCGTTTGAGGGAAATCGCAGTAGTTTTGACATCCGACGCCAGCAAGAACACTTGCTAGCCGACGATACGCCTCAAGTTGTGAATCTGCTAACCTCTAGCACAAACAAGCGTATTGACTTGATTGCTGACAATGCGGGGTTTGAATTTGTTTGCGACCTCTGTTTGGCGGATTTTCTGTTAGAAAGCGGTCTGGCGACTCAGGTTAACCTGCACTTAAAGCCTCACCCGACGTTTGTTTCTGACGCAACGCTTAAGGATTTTCACGATACTCTGGGGTTTTTAGCGGGGTTTGAACAGCCGGAGGTGGTAGCTTTAGCGAAGCGCCTGGAAACCGGCTGGGAAGAGAAGCGTTTGGTCTGTTTTGAGGATTGGTTTTGGACATCGCCTTTGGCGGGTTGGGAAATGCCGGC
>CAZJNL010000171.1:1575-8251 GCA_964546515.1 uncultured Oscillatoria sp. | reverse complement strand
AAGGATAGGGGAACTGTCTTGTTTTGGACAGGCATCCATTTTTCAACCCGCTATGTACCATCACAAATTGAAAACCGCTATAAGTAGGCCGGCAAAGCGGGACATGGCCCCTGCCATAAAACAGGTTTTTTTAGAATGTTTCTTGATGGGGCGTTTTGCCCTCCAACTTTGAGTAATAATAGTAAGAATGTGCCGCCCAAATAAAGCAGAGTATCGGGCATTAAAAAGGTATTATTAGCTTCTCTAGAAGCTGCTCCGGTGACTGTCAAAAAAGCTGGCCTGCCAAAGACTGTCCGGTCTTGCTGTACCAACTTGTACGAGACGCTCAATACGAAAAAGAAATCTGCGCTGGTCGGGGGGAAATGAAAGATAATTTTTAGACCTCTTGATTGAGTATTCTATGGCTGAGGAGATGGAGATTTAAAAGCCATACCAGTATAGCAGAAACGCCTCAAACAACTTGTAAGAAGTTGAGCGGTTGGCGGGGGGGACGCAATTGACTTTCCATTAGAGAGTACCTGCGGGAACCACTAGGCTGATTCTGTGAAACTTTATTATAACTAGGGTTCCCTAGATTCGCCAGAGAGTTGCTAAGATAATATAACTTAATACTTTTTCTCATAAAGCCAGTGCAAGAAGACTTTAGACTGATCGTCGATTTAGTAACGGTTCTGGCAGCCGCTGCGGCGGGAGGGCTGCTGGCATCACTGCTGCGGCAGCCGGCTTTGCTGGGCTATCTGCTGGGGGGGATGGTCGTTGGCCCTGCAGGGCTGGGACTGATAAAAGAAATCGTGCAGGTGGAAACCCTGGCTCAATTCGGCGTCGCCTTCCTGCTGTTCGCCCTCGGCGTTGAGTTTTCTTTCGCCGAACTCAGAAAAGTGCAAGCGATCAGTCTCGGAGGAGGGGGACTGCAAATTGCCCTGACGATTCTAGTCACCACCTCAGTGTCCTTGATCACCGGCTGGGTGAGCTCACCGGCACAGGGAGTGTTCTTAGGAGCGATCCTCTCCTTATCATCCACCGCAGTGGTGCTCAAGTGCTTGATGGAGCGCAACGAAACCTCAACGCCGCACGGACAGGTGATGCTGGGAATTTTAGTGGTGCAAGACCTGGCACTGGGCCTGATGCTGGCCGTGCTGCCGGCGCTCGACCAGCCCCCTGAAGCCATCGGCATAGCAGTGGCTTCGGCGCTGCTGCGCATCGGGCTGTTTGCCGCCGGCGCTCTAGCAGCCGGCATCTGGATCGTCCCCCGCTTGCTGCGGTTCCTGGCTTCCACAGAAAGCCGGGAGCTGTTTTTGCTGGGAGTGATTGCCCTGTGTTTGGGCATTGCCCTGCTGACGCACCGGCTGGGATTTTCCATCGAGATGGGTGCCTTTGTCGCCGGTCTGATGATTTCCGAAGTTGAGTACGCTGACCAAACCCTCACCTACGTCGAACCCATACGGGATATATTTGCCGCCCTATTTTTTGTCTCGGTGGGCATGCTCATCGACCCCAAGTTCCTGTGGAACAATCTCGAACTGATTCTGGGACTGGTGGCGCTAGTCTTCGCCGGCAAGTTTTTAATTGTCACTCCCCTGGTGCGAGCGTTCGGCTACCCGCTGAAAACCGCAGTGACTGCCGGGTTGGGGCTGGCGCAGATTGGGGAATTCTCCTTCGTGCTCGCCAGTGCAGGCCAAGCCCTGGGGCTGGTTTCCCGCCCGGTTTACTTGCTGATTGTGGGCACCACCGCACTGACTCTGGTGCTGACGCCCTTCGTGCTGCGCCTAGTGCCGCAATTGCTGGAACTGCCGTGGCTGCAGTCCTATTTAGACCCTGCAGACGTGCCGCTGGAAGTGTCGGGTGAAGTCCCGCAGCAAAATCACGTCATTGTCGCCGGCGGCGGACGTGCGGGACAAAATATTGTCCGGCTGGCCCGAGAACACGGGCTGCCGGTGGTGGTCATCGACCAGTCGGAAAGTGCGATTCAGCAGATGCGAGAATTAGGCGTGCCTTATGTGTACGGCAACGCCGCCAGTTTTCACGTTCTGGAAGCTGCCGGTGCCGATAAGGCCAGGGGGATGGCCATCGCTCTGCCAGACCCCATGAGCACCCGACTCTGCCTCAAACGAGCTTTGGAGTTGGCCCCCGACCTGGATATCGTTGTCCGCGCCACCCGGGATAAGGAGATAGAATTGCTGTACCAGTTGGGAGCGCGGGAGGTGGTGCAGCCTGAATTTGAGGCTAGCTTGGAACTGTCAGCCCACCTGCTGGTGGGTATGGGATTGCCCCTGCCTGCTATTGAGCGGCAAGTGGCGCAAATCCGCAACAGCCACTACTTGGATTTGCGCCCTGAGCGCTCCGCATCTCAAGTGTCTCGAGAGGTGTATTTGGCGGCGAGGGATATGAACAGCAAGTGGTACTCGCTCCCTGAGGCATCTCCCCTCGCCGGCATGACGCTGGAAGAAACCGACCTGCGCCGCCTGACCGGCGTCAGCTTGATGGCCATTATTCGGGCGTCTGGGGAGGAAATCGACTATCCCAATGCCGGCACAACCCTGCACGGCGATGACCGGCTGCTGCTGGTGGGAGACTCGGAAGAACTGGCGGCTTTCGAGCAGCTGGCTAGGGGGGAAGTCGCCGTTCCCACCGGCAACAGTTCTTGCCAGTGGCTGACGGTGCCGGATTCCTGCCTCGCAGCCGGCAAGACGCTCTCGGAACTGGACTTGCGCCGGCTGTATGGGGTGCAGGTGCAAGCTATCCGCCGCGAGGGCAAGTTTATCCGCTTTCCTCACGGCGACACCTGCCTGCTAGCGGAGGACTGTCTCCTGATCTGCGGTGGCTTCCATTCGCTGACTCAAGTGCGCCAGTGGATTGCCCCGGAAACTGGGCTGCCGGCTCTCCAGGTGCCGGTTTTAAATTTGAACCGCCAAGACGCCAAGATGCGCGTGCCGCGCCGCTGCGCTAACGCCAAGAAAGAGGTTTGAGAGGGAGTGGGTTTTGCAAGTGAGGGGGTTTGAGTTAAGAATTGTTAATTTTACTCTCAAAGTTCTACAGGCGGACAGTTCTATGACATGTTTGGCTTGACATATGCAATGGCTTGCCGCCAGACGAAAGTCTGCTGGCCGGTGTCTTCTACGATGCAAATGCAGTTTTTGTCTTGCCAGAAAACTTTGCCAGCCAGTAGATCGCCGGTGAGGAGTTTTACTTGGACTTGTTTTTTGTCTTTGATAATATTCTGAATTTGGCGAATGCTGGGCAGGGTAGTATCGAAGTCAGCCATAATCAAATCCGTCGGGGGGGATAATTTGCAGAACGTTTACAGATTTCTCGCGCCAGCCCTCAGCTCGCAACTGACGCTCGCAAAAAGCGGGCGCTCTTGACAAGGGAACCCGGAAAGCCTTGAGGTGACTGAATGCTCAATAATGAATGGTTGAAGCTAGAAGCGAAAAAATCAATGGACATCGAGTTTACAAAATATCACGGACTCGGCAACGACTTCATTCTGATTGACAATCGCGCCTCGTCAGAACCAATGTTAACGCCTGAGGGAGCTGTGCGGCTGTGCCACCGCAATTTTGGTGTGGGCGCTGATGGGGTGATCTTCGCTCTGCCCGGACAGGAGGGCAACGATTATAGCATGCGGATTTTTAATTCGGATGGCTCGGAACCCGAAATGTGCGGCAATGGCATCCGCTGTCTGGCCAGGTTTCTGGCAGATTTGCAGGCACGGGAGGAAAAATCTGCCACCTCCGGGATCTATACTATTCACACTCTCGCCGGCGTGATCACGCCCCAGCTGCGCCCCGATGGCCAGGTGACGGTGGATATGGGGGAACCCCGTCTGCTGGCTGCTGAAATTCCCACCACGCTCGGCGCAACCGGCGAGAAAGTTGTCGATACGCCGCTGGAAGTGGCCGGTCAATCTTGGATGGTAACATGTGTCAGCATGGGCAACCCCCACTGCATTACTTTTGTCGAGGATGTCTCCGCTGTCCCTCTGGAAACTATTGGCCCCCAGTTTGAGCGTCACCCGGCTTTTCCCAAGCGCACAAATACGGAATTTATTCAGGTGGTTCGCTGGGATTACTTGAAAATGCGGGTGTGGGAGCGGGGTGCCGGTGCTACACTGGCTTGTGGCACGGGCGCTTGCGCTTCCCTGGTCGCCGGCGCTTTGACCGGCAGGTGCTCCCGCCGCGCCACCGTTGAACTCCCAGGCGGATGTCTGGAAATTGAATGGTCAGAAGCTGACGGGCGAGTTTACATGACCGGCCCGGCTCAGCGAGTCTTCGCTGGCAAGATATCAGGGTAATTTTAGATTTTAGAGTTGAGATTTTAGATTTTAGATGAGCGATTCATTTAAAATTATAGCATCCCAAATCTAAAATCTCAAGCCCGCCGATTTCTGGCAGGCTTGCGGGCCGACAAAAGCTTGCGGAGAGGGGCTTTCAACTGCAAATTTAAATATTTTAGGTTGAAGTTCGAGCGGGCGAAACTAATATCAACTCCGTCGGGACTGGTATGCAGGCGCTCAGTCTGGGGAAAGCAGGTGTGCGGGAAGTGCGGGAGTGGGGCTGGGCGGGAGTGGCAGCCCTCTTTAACTTAAACTAGCTGAGAAGCTAAAATCAAAGCTAGCTGTGTGCGGTCAACCAGATATCGCAGAAATACACTCATACAGGTGGGTGGGTTCGGAATTGATTACGAGCGCGAGAGATACTTGAAAGCAGTGGCGCATCTGGCGTTCTCAGCAACGATAGGGGGAATTTCATGAGTGGTGGCATTTATCTGATACAGGATGGCGACCGGCTTGTAGAAATGACAGAACAAGCCTATGACTCGGAAGACCAGCTGCAAGAATTGCTGGAAAAATATCCCGGTCTTCTAGCGGGAGACCAAATAGATAAAGCGACGCCGCGACACTGGCTGCTGATTTCGCGGGAGATTGCAGTGCCGTCCGAAGAAGAAGGCCCCTTGCGCTGGGCGCTGGATCATTTGTTTCTCGGACAGGATGCGACTCCCACCCTAGTGACAGTCAAGCGCAGCTCGCACGAAGCAAGCCGGCGGGAACTCATGGGCCTGATGCTGGAATACGCTGCCAATGTGGCGGGTTACTGGCCGGTGGAGTCAATTATTGGCCAGTTTGAATCCAACTGCCGGGATCACGGTCGCGATCCGGAACAGGTTTTTGAAGAATTTCTCGGCGCTGACGCTGACGAAGAGCGGTTTTGGCAGAAAGTCAAAACCAACCTGCAAGCAGGCAAAATCCGCTTGGTGTTCGTAGCGGATGAGATTGGCCCTGAAATGCGGCGGGTGGTGGAGTTCCTCAACGAACAGATGGACCCCGCAGAAGTGCTGGCGCTGGAAGTTAAGCAGTATGTGAGTCAGGAGGATTTGCGGACTCTGGTGGCCAGACTCATCGGCCAGACAGCGGAAGCGCAGCAGAAGAAAGCCAGCGCCACTCGCGAAAGAAGGCGGTGGGACGAGGTTTCGTTCTTTCAAGAATTTGAAGCCAGACGGGGCAGGGATGAAGCGAAAATTGCCAGAAAGATACATGAATGGGCTGGCAACCAAGAACCTGCAATTGCAGTTCACTGGGGCACGGGCGACACCTACGGTGGGTTTTCTGCCAAGCTCTATCGCAAAGGGATGTGGCAGCAAGAACTGTTCACAGTTGACATCTCTGGCCAGCTGGGAATTTCCTCTAGCTCTTACGCATCCCTGCCGCCTTTTAATTCTGAAGGCAAGTGGCAAGAATTGAGAACTAAATTGAGTTCCATTGGTCTTTCCCTCCCCGCCGACCGGGCGGAGAGAAGATTGCCGAGTTTGCGCCTGTCTACCTTGCACGATGAACTTACTTTCAAGCTGTTTCGGGAAGCCTTTGAGTGGGTCGTTGAGCAAATTAAAGCCTTTTGAAGTTGGCCAGATTTCAAAGTTTGTGAGGCGCTCGCCTCACTGCAAACTTTCCGTTTCTTTAGGCTGGCTTACAGAATTTTTAATTTTTAACTTTTACCTGGTTGGCAATCGCTGCAGTCAGTCCGACCCGCTCCACCTTTGGACATCTTGGCGCTGGCTGCAGCTTCTTGTGACCCCCACACCCCACAGTAGGGTGCGTTGCCGGCACCCCACAAGATTGCCGGCATCAAAGCGCAGAATGGCAACGCCCCCCACTCAATACAAAAAATTTGTTTGAATACTCATACTTAGAGAGAGCGGTAAGTGTTTATAAAGTTAAGATAGGGCTTATTTATAAACTAAGCAATTTAACAGATTACAGGTGGGGCAAAAGCAAGCAGGTGAAAGAAGGCGGGCTTGGCCCAAAGCCGCCAAGCCCTCAGATGTCACTGCAGCTCTTGCACAGTGGCTTTCAGACCGTTACTTTGCAGCAGTTCCAGCAATTCCTCAGCGTTGTCGCGATCGCTAAAGACTCCCGCCTGCATGACAGGCTGACCGTTGAGGTAGGTGCGAAACGCTTCGGGCACCAGGGACCGCACGCGAGCTTGCTCTCTTTCAGAGCGAGTCTCGACAATGACGCGATAGCGCTGGCCGGGGGCGGCAGGGCCACCGGGCGGGGGTGGGGGCTCGCCGGCAGCGCTGCTGGGGTTTTGAGAGAGGGTGCCGGGTGGGGTACTGCTGTCGCCGGGGATAGCTGTGCCGGGAACCGACCGCACTGCGGTGGGCGGGGGGGGAGAATCAAGGG
>CAZJNL010000171.1:0-1565 GCA_964546515.1 uncultured Oscillatoria sp. | reverse complement strand
GGCGGGCCCGGGGCTCGCCCGCCCCGCCCCCCCCCCCCCCGCCGGGGGGGGGGGGCCCAAAACCCGGGGGGGCCCGGGCTGAGGGCCGGGAAGCAGGCTGGACTGGGATAGGAACGGCAGGCGTTGGCGTAGCGCCGGAGGGCGGGGGAACGGGGATTTCTATGGCCCCTGGTGAGGCAACCGTCGGGGAGGTTGGGGCGGGAGGGGGCAGCACCGGCACGGGGCGGGAGGTTGGGGCGGGAGGGGGCAGCACCGGCACGGGGCGGGAAGTTGGGGCGGGAGGGGGCAGCACCGGTATGGGCACTGGGCGGGAGGACGAGGGAGTTACGGGGGAGAGTGCCGCTGTGCCAGAGGCAGGGGTGAGATTGCCGGCCAGGTCGAGGCGACCGGTGGTGCGGTTAGCAGACAGTTGATTGCCAAAAGCCGGGATCGTCTGGCTTGTGGCCTTGGCGTTGATGTCCAATTGGCCATTGTTGCGAATTATATTGCCTCCAGGCTGGTCCCGGCTTCCCAAATCTGGCTGGGCGGAGGCGATGGCGACTACCCCATCTTGCACGTTGCTGTCAATTTGGTTGTTGCGCAGCACCGGTCGCCCGTTGGCTTGCACGACAACGCCTGCTCGGTTCTGGGTGAGGCGGTTGCCTGTGACGACCGGTGCGCCATTTTGGCCGATATTGATTCCGAAGCCGGTGTTTTGAAACAGGTTGTTGACGATTTCTGGCCGGGAGGTGCCGAAACTGGTGATGCCAGAAGCTCCGTTTTGGTAGAAGTGATTGTTGCGAATCACCGGGGAGCCGGTGCCGTTGACAGAAATGCCGTCATGGGTGTTGCCGGTAAAGGTGTTGTCAGCCACCACCGGAGAGGTGGATTCCACCCACAAACCGTAACCGCGAGGGTTGGAATTGGTGACAGTGACGCCAGCCAGCCCAGCTTTGTCCGCTCCCAGAATCGCTACGTTCTGGGTGCCAACGGTGGGGCTGAGGTAGGTGCCGCCGCCGCTAATCACAATTTTTTGGCCTCGGGTGTTCGGGTCGCCCTGAACTGTGACGCCCGGTTTGAGCAGGATGGGAAACGTTTCGCCCGTTTGAGGGCTGTAGGTTCCAGGCGCTAGTAAAATTACGGTGTTCGGTGCAGCTACGCTCAAAGCGCGGGTGAGGGTTTTGAACGGAGCGCCTTCGCTGCCATTGCCGGTTGAGTCATTACCGGATGTGGGATTGACATACAGCAAAGTGGAAGGCGACGCCTGCGCCACAGTAACGGGCTGCTGTGAGGGCGCTGACGCCTCAACCGCTAAGGGTGTCTGGGCAACAGCTGCCGAGTTAGACAGCCACACTAAGGTCGTGGCGGCCAGTCCGAGGGCGGTGGTGCCACCCGTACCGGCAGGACGGACTGACAAAAGCGGACAGCTAGCTGGCAGGCTACCTTGATAGCTGTTCTGGTCGATAGAACTCACGGCTCTCCTCCAACGGTGGATATGACTTTAACCGATTTTTGATGGACGTAGCACCCGCTCCACGCTCGACAGTCAAAAGAATCTATAGCATTGTACAGAGGCAATTCCGATC
>CAZJNL010000170.1:0-8278 GCA_964546515.1 uncultured Oscillatoria sp. | reverse complement strand
CTAGGGGAATCAACTGGGGTTGGCAAAAATTGCCAATAAATGTAAAATGGGCAGGAGTTAGATAGACTTCGGCGGCAGAAGAACCCTTTTTTCTGACTCCGCCGACGGCAAACCCATACCTGTCAGGCAACGTATCGATGACAAATTCAGAGTTTAGCAGCCAAAGCTTGGAGAACCCTCACCCCGGGAAAAGACAAAAGCTACAAGTCGCAACCCTAGTCACGCTGGCCACTGCGGTCTTGGCCTGCGGCACTGCAGGGGCGTGGTTTGCAGGGGAAAGAACAATTAGTCATATTTTTGCCCAGCTGCATGTCTGGCAAGAAAACCCGCCCCTGTTGCTGCAAGCGCCGCAGATTGCTGGCGAATATTTACTAGCATTCGCCGGCGCACTTTTTCTGCTCGCCTTAGCTCTCACGAAAATTTCCCCTAAGCCCCGGACGGCGGCGGGGTTTATGGTGGTGGGGATAATGCTAGCGCTCACCATTCGCTATGTCCTGTGGCGGGCGCTTTCAACCCTGAATCTCGCCACCCCACTCAATGGCGTCTTCAGTCTGGGTTTATTTTTCCTAGAAATGGTGACGGTACTGATGACCCTCATCCAGCTGTGTTTAGTAGTGACAGTCAAAGACCGGCACAGCGAGGCAGACCGGCTAGAGCTAGCTGTCAATAGGGGGAGAGTTGCGCCAAGTGTTGATATTTTTATCCCGACTTATAATGAAGATGCTTTTATTTTACGGCGCACGATTATAGGCTGTCAAGCTTTAAAATGGCCCCATAAGAAAGTCTATCTTCTGGATGACACGCGGCGTCCGGAAATGAAGCAGCTAGCAGAAGAACTGGGCTGCGAGTACCTGACGCGACCGGACAACCAGCACGCCAAAGCGGGAAATTTAAACCACGCTTTCGCCCAAACAAATGGCGAGCTTATTGCTGTTTTTGATGCGGATTTTATTCCTACTAATAACTTTATCAGGCGCACTGCGGGTTTTTTTCAAGATCAGAAAGTTGGCCTGGTTCAGACGCCGCAAAGTTATTATACCTTCGAGCCTGTCGCCCGCAACTTGGGCTTAGAAAACTTCATTCTTCCGGAAGAAGAGATGTTTTACCGGCTTATTCAGCCAAGTCGCGACGGTGTTGGTGGCGCTGTCTGTACGGGGACTTCCTTTGTCGTCAGGCGCAGCGCCCTAGAAGAAATTGGCGGCTTCGTCACCGATTCAGTCTGTGAGGACTATTTCACCGGCATTCGCATCTCTGCCAGAGGCTACCAGCTGATTTATTTGGATGAAAAATTAAGTGCTGGCTTGGCTACTGAAGATATGGCAACCCAGCTCGCCCAGCGGTTGCGGTGGACCCAGGGCAGCCTCCAGGCATTTTTTCTTGATGACAATCCGCTAATCATTCCGGGACTAAGCCCCCTAGAGCGGCTGGCTTATTTAGAAGGGTTACTCAGTCGCTTTGCTCTCCTCTCCCGCGCCGCCTTTCTGTTTGCGCCCCTAGCCTATTCCCTGTTGGGCGCTATCCCCGTGCGAGCCACTCTTGCAGAACTGCTGTATTTCTTCTTGCCTTACTATCTGGTCTATTTGGCAGTATACTCTTGGTTAACCCAGCGTTCGCGCTCCCTTTTTCTCTCGGACATGTACGATAGCGTACACTGTATCCCCCTGGCGATAACTGTGATTCAAGTGATGCTGAATCCCTTCGCTAAGGGATTTAAAGTAACGCCAAAAGGAATATCGAAAGAGCGCTTCAACTTCAACTGGACTTCAGGTTTGCCACTGCTCGTTTTGCTGGCAGCCACAGCTTTAGGAGTGTGGCGGATTTTAGGCGGACAGGTGCCGGCTTGGCCGAAAATGGCTGAGTTCCCTATATGGATAAACGCGGGGTTGATTTGGAGCGCTTACAACCTGCTGATAATCGCGGTCGCCGTGCTCAGCCTGCTCGACGCACCCAACCCAGAAATTTCCCAGTGGTTTGACTTGCGGCGTACCGTGCGGCTAGACTGTGCCGGCCAGACTTTTTGGGGTGTGACGACAGCGATTTCTGAAGTGGGGGCGGAAGTGCTCCTATCCAAGGGTATTCCCACAGGTGCCGGTGAACCGCTTTTGGTGATGCTGGAAATTATGGAAGAAGCATTGCAGCTGCAAGGACGAATTTCTCACACCGGCACCGAGGGGGAATTTCCCACGGTGCGGGTGACGTTTGAGGGGGTGAGCCAATCCCAGTACCGGCAGTTAGTGGAGATGTTATTCTGCCGTCCCGGTCAGTGGAAGCGCCTGGAGACGCCCGGTGATTTACAGTCGCTGTGGCTGCTGCTGAAAGTTTTACTCCGACCCAAAGCCCTGTCTTACCGCAGCAGACAACTGGCTCGCTGTTTCCAAAGTTTGATACCAGTCTCTTGAGTGAGAGGGGTGCAGCCGCCAGCACCCCCAAAAATGCGAAAACTTTGTGAAATTTTTGAGCGGTTAACCAAAACCGTTTATCAGTAAAAGGAAGAGGGGGTATAATTGAGCCGTCTGCCAAGAACGGTTAAGGTGGGGAGTTCTTAACCCGATGAGTGGGAGTCCGGGAGTGCGAGAAGGTGAGGGAATCCAAAATTCCAACATTCTTCAGACAAGGGTCGGCGAGCGCGGGGTAGGGGCGGGTTTATCAATACTCTGAACTGCGCCGTAAATATCTCTGGCTTAACCCGCCCCTACAGTTCCTGACTGACCTTCTCAACGACAAAATAGTGAACGTAAAAACTTTCTACTAGGGGGCTGCTTGCGCCTGTGAGGAGCTACGCACAACTAATGGCACGCATGCAGCGGGTAGGGGCAATCGCTTGCCCGGTTGCCCCTACCTTTCCTGAGTAGAAAAATTACAACAGATGACAGCCGAGCCAAGCCGCCCTCTCAGGAAGTAGCGCTCTTGATGGGGAGTCGGAAAGGACACTGCCAGCTTTTCTGGCGAGATGCCGGCATCTCGGAAAAGCCGCAAACAGCACGGCTCGGTCTGCGTTTTCAATATGCTGCTGTTTTGAGAAAAAAATCAGGTTTTTATGAGCGTAACGATCACAACTAAGGATGACCTCAGCATATGGTTCGATGAGGGGTTAGCTCAAGGATATACCCACTTGATAGTAGTCTGCAATACCTTCAGCGATGAAGATTATCCCCTCTATGTGGAAGCTTATGAAAACGTGCAGCTAGTAGTCAAGGCTAACGATGGGGTGAATTTGCAGGAGGTGATAGAGGTATATAACTTGTCGGTGGATAAGAACTGCCAACTAGCGCAAGAAAGAGCGTTGAACTACTAACTTTTCAACTGGCGCTTAGCGCCGGGAGAGTGCTGCTCACCGCAATAGAAGCCCGCCTCTCGCGAATGGTGTAGAATATTGGCATGACCAAAACTGCGCTGCTACAGACCCTGCTTGTGACAGTCGCCACTCCGCTAGACGGAATGGCGATTCCAGCGCTGCAGGTAAAATGGCAGCCGGCGCAACAGCCCCTCTTTCAACAGTTTTAGAACCGGTCGTTTTTCTGGCAACCGGGAAGAAGCAGAGGCGGAGACGAGATAAATCGAGACGCGATTTATCGCGTCTCTACAAGAGAACGGGCCTGGAACGCCCCTGGGTTGGTGAGCGGGATTTTGACCCCTCGAAGCCCGCCCTAAATTTAATCTTTTCTTTATTTCTCGATTGACACTAAAGTGCTTTAATAAAAAAACTAGCTTTCCTGAGGCGAACGCGGATATCAAAAAGCTAACCAACCCGCTCCAAAGTGTGAAAGATAAAGCCCAAGAAGTTACAGGTAAACTGCAAGACAAAGTTACAGAAATTTCTGCTGCCGCACAAGAACAATTCAATGCGGTGCTGGAGGAATACCAAAACATTCTACCCTTAGCAGAAAGTTTGGGCCTGAGTGTGGGGAGCTTTAAAGTAGAGATGGGACTCTTGCCAGAGATTAAAACCTCCCTAGTAGGTTCGGTCGAGCGGATTAACAAGGAAGCTGTTCAAAAATTGATAGCCGACAATCAAAGCAACAAGCTTTTGGCGCTCGTCCTCAACGGCTTGCTGATCGCCAAGGCTCTGCAACAGCGATTAAAGATACAAGCTCTGAAGGGTATTCCCGTTGATATTAAGCTGGGTGTAACTCCTAATGTATCCGTACATTTAGCGCCCTAGTTTGGTGAAAGTGGTCAAGTAGATTAAATATTTTATCTGCCAACTTACCAGCTTGGCAATACCGCAATCTTGTTGCGGCGCTCAGTCACGCCGCAGCCGCCAGAGTCGCCCCTCTGGGAATATCAGTTCCCACCGGCTTTGCTTTCCCTAAACAGCGAGGGTGTGTGAGATAAATTGAAGAAGAAGAAGATTTTGCCGGTTCGCTCCAAATAGGGAAGCGAGCGCGATTTCCTGAGAAAACGCGCCCGCGAGCGACCTACTCTTGCTGGTTTGTCAACTTTTGGTAGCAGCGAGCTGTGATTAAATAGGGGTGAAACTCTTCTAGAAAATGGCCCTGCAGGGTGCGGAAGAAAGTCTCCACCGCCCGGGGCTCGTCCAAATGAAACGGAAACTCACCGGCAAATCCCTTAAAGAAGTACCAGTTAAGAATCATCTTTCCTGTCGGTGCGAGAAGTTTGTCAAACTCCAGCAGCTGCTGGCTGGGGGAAGGCAAATGTTCCAGCACATCAAAACAGAGAATCGTTTCAAACCTCTGTGCCGGTGGCAATTCAGCTGGGCAGAGCAGCTTTTGACTCAATCCCAGCTGGTCAGCTCGATATTGGACAAACTGGCGATTAATGGGATTGATATCCAAGTAGACCACCTGCGTCACTTGGGGGCAAAGAGCCGCCGCGATCGCGTGAGTCCCAATCCCGCCACCAAAATCTAACACCCGACCTCGGGCCCGCTCTGCAATCAGTCGCAGCGTACTCCCAATGTAGTCCCGACTTTCTAGATGCCAAGCTGCCAATTCAAACAAGTAAGCAGTTCCCACTTGCTCCCCATAAAACTCAGCTGCCTTCTCCCAGTCAAAGTCTCGGTGTTCCAGTTCCGCCAGAGTTTGGCAACTGGCTTCCAGCTTGCGCTCCAGGGTTTCTGGGTCTAAGTGTAAAAATTCCTGCAGATGCTGCTTTACAGCAAACGCATCCTGCCAATAGGCACTCAAAAACGGAGGGGCGGGTACTGATGACACGGCTTTTGCTGCCAAAATAAACTTCAGTGTTGTATTTTAGTCGGTTCCCGATGATTTACCGATGGCAGCGTTGGTTGTGGGTAATTTTCCTCAGTCTCAGTTTGCTGATTTTAGGCGGCTGTCAAACCCCTGCGAACGAGAGTGCGGGTGGCGTGATTCACCTGACTCTTTGGCACGGCATCAATCCGCCACCCAATCGCGATGTGTTTCAAAAACTGGCAGACCGGTTTAACCAGACTCATCCCGACATCCAGGTAGAAGCGCTTTATGTTGGGCAACCAGACCAGCAGCTGCCCAAGATTCTCACCGCTGTAGTGGGCAATGCGCCGCCGGACATCCTCTGGTTCGGGCCTTCGATCGCCGGTCAGCTGGTAGAACTGGGCGCACTTCGACCCGTGGAAGATTGGCTGAATAACTCGCCGCTCAAGTCTGAGATTGACCCGGCGCTGTTTGAGAGCATGGAACTGGATGGCCACACCTGGTCAGTGCCGATGGCTGCCAATAATACGGGTGTGTTCTACCGTCCCAGTTTGTTCAAAACTGCCGGGATCGCCAAATTACCCCAGACTTGGGAGGAGTTGCGACAGGTTGCGCGAACGCTGACTGTGGATAATAATGGAGATGGCCGGCCTGAGCAGCACGGAATGGTGCTGCCCCTAGGCAAGGGCGAGTGGACTGTTTTTACTTGGCTGCCTTTTATGTTCAGCGCCGGCGGGGAGTTGCTGCAAAATAACCAGCCAAATTTGGTGAATGATGGTGCAGTTGCGGCGTTGCAATTTTGGTCTGACTTGCTAAAAGATGGCTCAGCTGTGCTTTCTCCCCCCGAACGCGGTTACGAGCAAGATGATTTTATTGCCGGTCGCGTGGCTATGCAGCTCACCGGCCCTTGGACACTGGGCTATTTGGCGCAGACCGGCATTGATTTTGGGGTTTTGCCGGTGCCGGTGCTGAAAAAACCAGCGGCGGTGGTGGGGGGAGAACATCTGTTTGTCATGAAAACATCCCCGGCACGCGAACAAGCTTCTTGGAAGTTTTTGGAGTATGTTTTAAGTGAAGAATTTCAAACGGAATGGGCTTTGGGTACGGGGTATTTGCCGATTAATTTGAAGGCTCGGCAGCACAAGGCTTACCAAGAGTTTGTGGCCAAGCAGCCGGGGCTGAAAGTGTTTCTGGAGCAAATGAAATGGGCGCGTTCGCGGCCAATTATTCCCGGATATTCCCGCTTGTCAGAAAGTCTCGGTCGTGCGATTGAAGCTTCTTTGCTAGGTCGCGACCCCAAAGTAGCCCTCAAAGCCTCCCAAGAGCGTCTGGAGTTGATTTTTAAGTAAGCAGCGCTGTTTCATTATTCTTGTAGCGTTCCTCCGGAACGCACCCCACTGCTGAAGTAGGGGCGGGTTTTGCCAGAGATATTTGCGGCGCAGCTCAGAGTATTGATAAACCCGCCCTTGCTGTAGGGGCGGATTTTGCCAGAGATATTTGCGGCGCAGCTCAGAGTATTGATAAACCCGCCCCTACCCCGCATCCCAGCCAACCGGGGAATAAGCAGCCCCAGTTCCGCGAGGGTTGCCGGTGCAAAATGGTCGCGTTTTCATCACCCCTCTCCTAAACAGCGCTTTGTCAGCGAGATGCAGTGCGCCTACCTGCCGGGACTGTAGGGGCGGGTTACGCCAGAGATATTTACGGCGCAGCTCAGAGTATTGATAAACCCGCCCCTACCCCGCGAGGAAATATTGCATCAAAGCGTATAATATGAAAAAAGGTGAGTCATCATGCGGTGTAACTATCGGAAAATCTTATCTTTGTTAACGTGCGGATTAATTCTGTGGCTGTTCGTCGGTTTGGGCAATCAATCTCCTGCGGTTGCAGCGGTGAGTCAGATGGAAGAAGCGCCGGGGCAGATATTAGTGCGCTCCCGCCATACCCTGGGAGACGAGACGGGCAAATCCTGGCAGGTGGTGCTATTTAAACGGGTGAAAGCAGGTGAAGTCGAGAGCCTCAATTTGCGCTTGGTGGGATTTCCCGGTGTTGCTGAACTCACTCACCCGCAGCCGTTACAAATTACAGCCGCTAACGGTCAAGTATTCACCGCTGCAGATAGGTTCCTTGCCGGCGCACCGGCTGCCAATGTCGGTGAGTGGAGCCTCTTTGAGATATTGCCACAGCTGCCAAAAAATTCGCCGGTGCGACTCTCATTGCCTTTGGGGCAAAATCAGTCGCTAAAGATGCGAGTTCCCCTGCCGGTGGTGCTGGAATGGCAAGACATCGCAACTCGCAAATATTGACGAGACACCAGAGGGGTGCATCTCACTTTTGTCATCCCCTCACCCCCCAGGTTATAATTGAGTTGTGAAAATTTTTTTAATAATAAACCGCCGCCGTGAAGGAGCGCCAAGGAAAGAAAAGAGAGAGGGGCTCTCACAAATCATTTAGAACTGCTATATCATCTCCACTCAATTGCCCGCAATTAATTTTTCTGTAACTCTTCCTCTTTCTTCTTCCTTCTTGGCGTCCTTGGGGGAAATGCGGTTCACTACCAAGACAACCATTAGCTGTCAAATTCCTGCCAGCGAGCGCGGCTGAAGCCGTGTCTCACCGGCAGGTGCTGGCAACCGAGAACCGCTACAGCGCCGCTAAACCGGCAGCCGGTTCAGCATTGCGCTGACATCCACAGCTAACTTTTGCCCCAGCTGCAGCAGCAGGCGGATCACGGTCCTGCCGAGCTGCAAATACTGCGGCACAATTTCGCTGTGCAACTGCTGGCAGTAAAGTTCCTGCGCCCGTTCCAGCTTCAGCTGCTCTTTCAGCTGGCGTCCTACCTCAATCATCCGCTCGATGCGGTCGAGGAGCGCCTCAAACGTCGCGGCGCTCTTCGACCGCAGCAGATGCCAGAGCTCGCGCATCCATCAGCGGCTCCAGAGTTTCCTTAGCTTCCGGGACATTCAGCTTGGCCTGGGAAGTGACCGCCAGATGCCGGTACACCCCTCCCCCATCCAAGTAATGCTCAACATTGCTGGGCGCAAAAGCCAGCAGTTCCACAAATTCCTTTTCCAGCTGCACGCCTGAAACTGCAACAGCTGCCGCGCAATGCTTCCCCGGTACGTCAG
>CAZJNL010000169.1:0-8285 GCA_964546515.1 uncultured Oscillatoria sp. | reverse complement strand
CTGGCCTTTAATATTTACTTTATAAATCACCTCTTATATGAGGTTTTCAGCGCTCTAATCAACGCCGCCTGTAGAAAAAGCTTTGACTTTATCAAATGCTTCGTGCAGAGCGCTCAAAAAAATCACCGGAATGTCGCGAGTGTTTTGATCCGCTTTAAGCTGGGATCACACTTCACAGCCGTCAGGCGGCGGCATCATAATGTCAAGCAAAATTAAATCGGGCTCCTCGGAGCGGACTGCTGCTAGAGTCAACCGCCCGTTCAGAATCGGACGAACGCCATACCCGCGACGGCCCAAAACATCCGTCAATAACCGCCAACTATTTGGGTTATTATCAACCCTTATAATATTAGCAGGCAATCCGGTTTTAGAGCAACTGATTTTTCTAGTTCGATCCTTCCATTCAGCTAGAAGCTAGGACTGGGCAGGACGGTTCAGGCACAGGCGGCACAGCCTGACGGTTGTTGCACTCCCAATCGCATCACGGTTGGTTGGTATTTCTCCCCCTTCCCTAAAAGGGAAGGGGGCAGGGGGGTTAGGTCTTTTGTAAAAAATCGCAAGGGGTAAGAAATAGGGCACAGGCGAGACGCCTGTGCTACGCCGTATTGCTGTGGCGCGACCGCCCCAAACTCTATGCCTCCCTTATCTTTTTGGAATTTTCAATCGCTGTTAATATCCTGCCATAATCAAACTCCCCTACAAAGTGCTTCAGCTCCTCAGCTAACCGAGCGTTGACCAGACCTATCTCATCAATAGCGCTATAAATTTCATCCCAGTAAGCGCGGACGGTAGCTCGCTCCAAGCCCTCCACCAAATCGGGAGGTAAAGCTGCCAATTCTGCCGGGTTGAGAGCCATCATCTCATTTTCGAGAGACCTGTTTTCGCCTGCTATTTCCTCATAAACATAGCGCACTCCTAAATGTTTTATCAAGCTCTCAAAAATTTCTGAGTCTCGGAACGGCTTGGCGATGAAATCATCGCACCCCGCTGCTAAAATCGCGGTTCTTTCTGACGCGAAGCTGCTAGCAGTCACAGCCACAATTGCGGTTCGCTCCGGCCATTGGTCATTGGGAGCCGGTGCTAAGGAAAGCCCAGAGGAGTCTTCTCCCTCTCTCCTGTGGCTTTTTTCTGCCTTGCCTGCCTCCAACGCCCACCGTTCCTCCTGCCGCGCTTTAATCTGCTGAGTCGCCTCAATGCCGGTCATCCCCGGCATCCGCACATCCATAAAGATCACGTGCGGTTGCCAGCTTGACCACAATTGTAATGCCTCAAGGCCGTGACTGGCTTCTTTAATTTCAAAACCAAGCGGAGAAAGCAACTTAATCAGCAGTTGCCGGTTGTCCCGCTCATCGTCTGCAATCAGAATTCTGTAGCGAGGTTGGTTGGGTTCTAGGGCAATAATTCGCCTGGTTGGCTGATTGACAGTTTCCAGATTATATGAATCACCCGCTCTAATTTGAATGTCAAACTTGAAAGTGCTGCCCCGCCCCACTTGGCTGCTGACAGTAATTTCCCCGCCCATAAGCTGTACGAATTTGCGGCTAATCGGCAAGCCCAACCCCGTCCCTTCTTGCGATTGTTTGCCGGTTATTGTCTGCAAGAACGGTTCAAAAATTATCTCTACTTCATTCTCCGGAATCCCATATCCTGTATCTTCTACTTCAAAGTGAAGTGTCAGCTGTCCGCTGTCAGCCGGCAGCTGGAAGCTCTCTTCTAGTGACACCGTCTCCCTGACTCGCACTGCGACTAACACGCTTCCTGTTTCGGTAAACTTAATGGCATTCCCCATCAAGTTTACCAGAACTTGGCGCAGTTTAATGTCATCCGATCGCACCCATTCAGGAACGCCGGCTCCCCGAGAAACGCTCAACCGCAATCCTTTCTGCCGCGCCTTCAGAGAAAACATCCTTTCTAAGTCCTCAAGCAAGCGATGCAGATTAAAAGTTTGGTCGTTGATCGTGGTGCGTCCCGCTTCAATTTTCGCCATATCTAGCACGTCATTGATCAGGGTCAGCAAGTGGTGCCCGCTGCGGTTAATAATGGCGATATTTTCTCGATTTTCTGGGGAAATTTCGGGGCTTTGGCTCATTAACTGGGCAAAGCCGAGAATCGCATTGAGCGGCGTTCTCAATTCGTGGCTCATGTTGGCTAAGAAAGCACTTTTGGCGCGGTTGGCGGCAACGGCTGCAACGGCGGCTTGTTGCAGTTGCAGGGATTTATTTTGAATCTGGGTGAAGAGTTCGGCTTGTTGAATAGCAACGCCTAACTGAATGCCCACTTGAGCAAGTAATTGAATTTCTTCCGATTTCCACTCGCGGGGGCCATTATTTTGGTGGGCGCTCAGTAACCCCCACAGCTGTTCGCCGGCAGCAACGGCAACAACGCAACAAGCTTTGGCTTGAAACTGCTCTAATAATTCAATGTGGCAATCCGTCAGCCCCGCCTGATAAATATCATTCACGGCAAAGGTTTCCTGCTGGCGATAGCGACCGCCTCCGGTTTCTTGTAAGTAAGTATCTTCCCAAACCGGCTGAATACCGTCACCGACCAGGGGAACCCAACCAGGAGCAACCGATTCAGCGATGAATGAGCCACTCCAATCAGAATTGAAACGGTAGACACTGACGCGGGAACATCCCAGGGTTACTCGCAATTCCTGAGTGACGGTGCGGAAAATTGTTTCCATGTCCAGGGTTTGGCGCATTCTTTGAGTCACCTGGAAAAGTGTTCTTTCCCGCTCCACACTCTCTCGCAACGCGATTTCTACCTGTTTGCGAGCGGTAAAGTCTATTGCTGTACCAATCAGGCGAACCAGTTCTCCCCGCTCGTTGAAAACCGGCTCGCCTTTACAGATCATATATCGAATTTCTCCGCTGGGGCGGATAATGCGAACGTCTCCTTCAAATGCTTTTCCAGCCCGTGCCGGTTCTGCAATCTGAGTTTGATAAATTAGCCAATCATCTGGATGGATGAATTTAAGGCGAGCCGGATATTCTAGTGCCGGTTGGCTGGGATCAAGACCGTGAATGCGGTAGAGTTCTTCTGACCAGGTGGTTTTCCGTGTGGCGCAATCAAATTCCCAACTGCCAATGTCAGCGAGTTTTTGAGCTTGGCGCAAATTTAACTCGCTCTTGCGCAAGGCTTCTTCTGCGAGGAAGCCAGCGGTGATATCTAAGGAAATTGCTGTGACAAACCAGCAGTTCTGGACTTCATCCCACCGGGAACTGTTCGTTTGAGAAATCCAGCGCAGGCTTCCATCTTTGTGGTACAGCCGATACTCATAAGTCCCCGTGCGCCCGGCGAAAATATTAGCAAATATATCGGCTGACACCGCCTGCCAATCTTTGGGAAGGATGCGCCTCACCCAGAGGTCTTTGTCGGCCTTCAGTTCTTTGGCGCTGTAGCCAGAAATCGCCTCGCAACCAGCGGCGATATGTTCGATCTCCCAGCGGCCATCTGCAAACACTCGCATGCTGGTAATTGCAGCGATCGCATTGTTCAGAATGTCGTTTAACTTCGCTTTCGAGGCTTCTAGGGCGAGTTCGAGCTGTTTGCGATCGCTAATTTCGACCACAACCGCTCCCACTCCATAAGTACAATTCTCAGCACTTATAATCGGAAAATAAGAAAAGATCCAGTAGCGTTTAACTCCGGGCATAGAAGGAACTTCACCACTCACTTCTCGATTGAGAATGGGCTGTCCTGTCGCCAGCACTTGCTGGTAGATCGGTTCAATTTCAGGAGCTAAGTTGGGCACAACTTCCCGAAGAGTTTTGCCGGCGTGTTCCTCTACCGAAAAGCCATCAATTTCTGCTAAGGTTTCGTTAACTTTCACAAACCGCAGTTGACTGTCTACCACGCACATCCCCACCGGCGCGGAAGCAAAGAAAGCATTGATTCGAGCCTCGCTTTGCCGCAACGCCTCCGTTCTTTCCCGCACTTGCGCTTCTAAGGTGCGGCTGTAATCTGCCAAAACCTGCTGCGCTTGTTTCCGTTCGGTGATGTCAGCAAAAGCATTAATCGCGTAAATCACTTTTCCAGCCGCGTCAAACACGGGAATAGCCCGCACTTCCAGGGGAATAATTTGACCGTCTCGGCGAATTTCTATATCCTCAGCCAAGACGGTTTCCCCTTTCAGGGCGCGTACTGCTGGCAGCTGTTCGGTTGGGTAAAGTTGCTCTGTTCCTGCCTGGTAAATTTGGTAGCGTTCTGATAGCTCTGCTTCTGGCAAGTCGGCGATCTCTCCTTGACCCAGAATTATTCTCCCGGCATCATTCACAACAATCACCTCACCGGACGCATCAAAAACAGATACGCCTACCGGCACAGTATCTAAAAATGTGGCAAACTTTTGCTCGCTCTCTTTGAGCGCTTGAAACGAGCTTTTGAGAAACTCTGCCATCCGGTTAAAAGACTCGGTTAATTCCCCAACTCTATTCGTGCTATCTACCGGAATACTGCCTTCAAATTCTCCGCCCGCCATCTTTCTTGCTGCAGCATTTAAGCGGATAATCGGTCGCGTTATCCACCGGGCGACGAAAATGCCAGTCCCGGTAGAGACAATTAAGATGGCAACGCACAGCAGAATAGTAATGCTTGTATTCTCGTTAATCCGCGCCATGAAATCCGACTCCGGCACGGTGACGACAATCAGCCAGTCCAAACCATATTTATCTCGATAGGGAACAACCCGCACAAATAGGCGCTCTGCGAAGGGCCAATGGAGAGCCGCGAAATTTCCCGTCTCTCCGAAATTTCCCGTCTCTACAATCAGCTGTTGTGGATTTTGCAGCGTGCGGAAATCCCCAAAGCGCTTCTCTAACTCTCGCACAACTTCCCTCGTCCGCGCATCCTGGCTGTTCGCGGCATGCAATCGCTCAGGCTTACCCTTGGCCCGCTTCACATAGGGAGTTTCTAACGTCGAGGTCGCAACTAAATTCCCAGAATGCTCTATAATAAATGCCTGTCCCGATGGCGAAAAGTGCAATTTATTGAGAAAGATACTGATATCGCTCAGACCAACATCACAGGCAAAAACGGCTTGTAATTGGCCTGCAGTATCGTAAACGGGAGCCACTGCGAAAAGTCCTAAAGCAGGCGCAGCTTGGTACACTACGACTGGGGACCAAGCTTGGTTTTTGCTGGCTTTTGCTTGCAGATACCAGGGAAGGGTGCGGAAATTCATAGCAAAGCGATAGAAGAGTTTTTGCGGCTGGCCCCTAGAATCAGCTATGTAGAATTTGCGCCGCTCGGAATCGGGATTTCTAGCTTCAGTGAAATAGATCGTACCGATGGGCAAGTCTTCCCCAGAAACTTGGCGAGCCGCTTCGCGCATACCCTCACTCAGGATGCGTCCGTATCCAACAGTTTCTCCCCCTTGATTGAGAAAGTAGATGGATGTCATCAAGGGGTGCAGGTTAATTTGCTGCCAAAACTGCTGCCGCACTTGTTCCAAATCGGCTATCTCCAGAGTTCCCAGCTCCACAACCAGATGGTTCGCTGCCACAACCTGCTGGGGTGTCTGTAAATAGCTGTCCAGGCGATCGCTTATCCGCTCTGACACCGACTCGATCAGTTGATTGGCCAAGTCTTCTACAGCCTGCTGTCCGTTTTTATAAGAAAGATATCCCACCAGCCCCACTGTTCCGATGATTTGCAGCACGAAAGGTACAATCAGGACAGCTCGCAGCGGAACTTTTCCAGAAAATTTGAGGATGGCGCTTAAAATACCAGCTCTCCACTGATTGAGAAAGTTGACAGGCATAGGGACAATCTCCAAGTTCGCGTTCAGCAGGTGGCGGCGTCGCAGCTCATAGCTGTTTCCTCACCGCCAACTACTTTGTTGACTCTCACAGCATACACCACTCTGAGAACTCCTGTCAAGTAGCTGCCAACTCATGGGGACGCTATACTGATTGTGCCGGTGTGGCTGCCAAGGGATTGCCCTGTTAGCTGCAAAACCCAAGGGCAGTCAAAGCTGACCGCCTTAGCCAGTCCAGAATTTAATCTTAACTAGCATCCAGTCAGCCCTCGAAACCGAAACTCTCAAATAATTGCTCCTATTTCAAAGAAAGTCCCGAGCCGCGATTCTCATTCTGCTAACAGCTCTTACAATCCCTTTTGAGTTTCAGGCGTGCCAAATTTATTGGGTTTCTCAGGCTAGTTTTGATTCGTTTACAGGTGGCGTTCAGACGGGTTTCCTCTAGCCGGTTCAGAGTTAGAGTCAGAGTCAACTGCATCGCCCTCCTGTTCCAACCTTGACAGGTTCTCTAGGGGCTTTCTGTTTTAGTGGCGCTCCCAGCACCACTCCCCTGGCGCTCTGGATTAGGACGCTTTGGTGACAGCTAGCTTCACCCTGTAGTCTGCCGGTTTGATGTCTCGCTCCGTCAGGCTAGCGGGCAGAACGTCCACCAGTTGAATCGCATAATTTACGCCAAATGTTAGAAGGCTTAACTTTGTAGCTCCCTGGTCTATGTTCCAGACAAAATCCCCAACAAATTTATTTTTTTGTGGCAATATTGACCGCTCTCTATATTTTGCCTGCCGTCAGGCAACGGGCGTTTGCCTGGCAGCGCGAGTCTGACACAAATCAGATCAATATTACTTGGCTCTTAATTTAGTCCAAAATCCCATATTTAAATTAAAAGTTTCGCCTTCCCTGGTTTGGCTGGATAAAAAATCAAAATTAGCCTGCTTATTTACTGCAAGCTGTGCGGGGTAAACTTTCGCAATAGCTGGTAAATTGACTGTTTAGCCGGCAGTCGCGATCGCCAATCCAGCGACAGCCAGCTCTGTCCCCAAATTTTTTAATTTTACAGTCCTAACTCCTGAACTTAAATGAAACTTCCTACCGCTCCATCTCAACAGAAGGAGGCGCAGGCCAAGAGAGAGCCTCGCCCAACTGCCAGACCGAGCGAAGTGGCTAGATATTCCAAGTCGAACAGTGAGCGCAGCTGGTTCCTCAACTGCGCCACCAGTGCGTCACGTTTTGCAGTTCTTCTTCAAAGCTGCGGTTTAAGAGAGTGTTTATAAAGAAAACGTCAAGGAGCCAGAAACCGGGGGCGGCCCCCCGTGGCCGCCCCTACAGGCCGTGTGCTATTACATATGTAGGGGCGGGTTCACCCGAAATGTTTGCTGCAAGCTTTGGATGTTTGTAAACCCGCCCCTACCAGCAAAAGAAACCCGGTTTCTTACCCCCTGCGGGCCTTAACAATTACTTTATAAACAGTTTCTAAGGGCAGCAACCAATTGCCAGGGCCAGATTTTGAGGGGCGATGCTGGGTGGCACTTCCAGTGGGAGCTATAGTAAAATATCTCTAAGAGCGGTTGAGAGCGCTATTCGGGAACTTCACCGCTCAACTCAACAACTCGGCGCATCGGAATCTGTTTCTGCAGAGAGATGCGCCCCCACAGAGGTCTGTTATGAAACAACTTTACATCGCTTTTTGTCTGGCAACTTTATGGGCGCTGTGCCCTCCCGCCCGCGCCACCACCTACATTAACCCAACTGGCAGCACTTCTTTGGTACTGGCAGAAAACAATAGCTCTGCCGGTGGGTTTTATTTTACCACTGCTGGCGGGCGCGAGTTTTTGGGAGAGATTACCATCACGCGGAGAGACGCAACGCCATAATCTCTCTACTACTACGGGACATTTCGCGACCGAACAATGGGACCTGGTTCGCCAATGAGCTGTTCGGGGGATATGACAATCGTCAGGCGGACAGTGGGGCGCTCCGCCACACTGGCAGCGGAGGTGACTTGGAAAGTCAAAGGAGGAAAAAACTGCCCGTCTGTCGGTCAAACCTTTAAAGTAAGTTTAGTAGAACCGCTGCCCCGCCCGGACGCCAAAGGAGATTACACACCCCAGAATGCCAATACTTGGGGGACCCAAACTGCAGGCACCGGCACCTGGCCTAAGTGGCGCGTCATCTCGCCTGATGGAGAGCTCAACTGCCGGCAGACGCCCAATGGAACGATTAAACAAGTGTACCGCGCTCAAGATACGGTCGTGCCAGAATTGCGTCAAGTCAATGCGATTGAATTTTCTGGCGGCTCGACTTGTATGCGGACGAATAAAAACTGCTACGTCTGCGCTAATTCCAGCTACATTGCTCCAATTTCTCTGCCCGAATAATCCCATGCTATGACGCTGCAGGCGAATCCGTGAAGCGTCACACCCCACTAAGGCTCTCGTCGCACGCCTCTTATACCAATTTGGGATTTTAGATTTGGGATTTTGGATTTTAAACCCTGGCATCAAGGGTTTTTCTTCCTGCGGAAAAA
>CAZJNL010000168.1:0-8292 GCA_964546515.1 uncultured Oscillatoria sp. | reverse complement strand
AACAGCTGCAAATCCCCGCCATTGGGGATCACCTCAATCCGGGCACCGGGACTGAGATCGAGCAGTTGACTTTTGTCATCTTCTGTGGTAACGGCAAGTCGGTCGAACTTGGAGCAGTAGCGTTTCTCGTAGCGGTTTAGCAATAAGTGGAGGTAGAGGCGATCGCGCAGGGGATTGGGGGAGGCTCCCATTTCCAGGTGATTGCGAATCCAGCCAGAGACAGAACTGTGGATATTCACCGCTGTGAGGGCTTTGTTGCGGAACTCGGGGCGGATGTAGATTTCATTGACGCTGTGCTCGCAGGTGATCGCGTCGCACTTGCCTGCAAAAACGTGACTGTCCACCCAAGCTTGTACCGCCGGCGAGTAGCGGTGCAGCACGTTGGGGGGTGTGGCTAGAGCCAGCGACTGGAGGAAGCGCCTCACCTTGCCGGCGGTGCCGGCAATCCCACCTTGCGGCTGGGGGGCGGGGGGCAGCGGAAAAATCGCCAGCTCGCTGACAAAGCTGCGCAGCTCTTCGACTTCGGCCTCTGTTACGCCGGCGTGACGCTGCGTCACCAGCGTCACATGGTGGTGCCGGTGCAGGTATTTAAGCAGGTTAAAGGTTCTGATCTCGGTTCCCCCCCGGCTGGGCGGATAGGGGAAGGTGGAGGAAAGCATGAGAATCTTCATAAAGATTTTCTTAAAGGTTTGCTCTCGGGCAGGGCCGGCGGTGACAAAATCCTTGGAATAGTGTAGCTCTTGCAGAGGGAAGTATCAGAGGTTTGGCTTGGAGCGCCCCAAAATAAATCTCATTCACGCGATCGCTCGCAGGTTATCGCGTCAAATTTGCCCGCCGCCACAGACTCATCCACCCAATTTTGAATTGCCGGTGAGTAGGAGTGCAGCACATTGGGCGGCGTTCCCCGCAGCAAAAAAGTGCCGAAGCGCGTTATTTTGCCCGAGACGCCACCGGCAGGGCTATCGGAAAGGGGGAAAATGGCCAACTCCCGCACGCAGGAGCGCAAAGCTTCCACCTCCGCATCTGTGACATCCGAGGAGCGCTGTGTTATCACTGTTACAAAATGCCGCTGGCTCAGGTACTTCAATAAATTAAACGTCCTCACCTGAGTCCCCCCGTGCCGGCGGATAGGGGAAAGTATAAGAAAATATTAAAATATGCCTAAAATCTCATGCTAGATGGTAAATTCAACTCAGGGTGAGGGGAAACCGTTTCGCACGCGCCCGACTTATCAGACCAATGGGTGGACAATATATGCTCGTAACTAGAAATCCAGGAGGTGTCTAAATGCAATCCCAGGGGATTTATACTTTTGGCAATAATTACGTTTACGAGCAGCTGATTGCTTTACTGAACAGCATCGAGGTCAATGTCGGTCAAGATATTCCAGTTTGTGTAATTCCTTACGACGACAAGCTCGACAAAATCCTGCCGGAAATTCGCTCTAGATCCAACGTGACGCTTTACGACAGCCGGGAGTCAATTCAGCGCTGGGAAGAATTTTTTAACGAAGTTTGGGCGGCCCACCCCAGAGCCAAGGATTCCAAGTTTTATAGGACTTTTTGGTACAAAGGCCACACCCTGAGAAAGATGGTAGCCTTTGACGGGCCTTTTGAAAAATTTGTCTTTTACGATACAGACAGTTTGGCGATGAAGCCACTGGATAGTATATTTGAGAAGCTAGACCAGTATGATTTTGTCTTTGACGATTGGGAGCCTGCAAAACCCGATCCGGTGGCGGCTTTAAATATCTCACTGATAGAACAAACGGGCATTTACACAGAAGCAGAGATAAGGCCCAAGCTTCACTGTTCGAGCTTTTTTGCTTCCAAGCGAGGATTCTTTGATGCGGCTGAATTGGCCAAATTAAAGCAAATGCTGGTAGAACAGCGGGAGGTAGAATGGATTAATGGCAAAGCTTGGTGGGATGAAGCTTCTTTGTTTACTTACCTGACGCTGCGGAGCGAACGCCCAATCTTTAACTTCACCCTCAGCCCCAATGGTGATGAGAGAACCGGCAACTGCGCCGATGCCGATCCGTTTGTTAATATAAACAATGTCCTGTATAATGAGGACGGATTGAAACCAATCCACCGCCTCCACTACATGAACTATTCGTCGGCTGACTTTGCCCGGTTGTGTCAGGGGGAAGATGCGGACATCCGCTACAAAGATATCTTTTTGCACTATCGTTTCCTCAAGCAGCCAGAGCTGCGCCCTAAACAGCTAAAGCCACCCAGCCTGTACGCAAAAGCAAATCGACTGTTGCAAAAAACTGTCAGTAAAGTAAAAAGACTGATGGCAGATTGAAGGCAGGTATGCTAAACTTTTAAGAGAATGCCTAAAGTAAGCGTTTGCATCCCAACTTACAACCGAGTTCACCTGCTGCCGGTAGCGATAGAAAGCGTGCGGAAGCAGACTTATCCAGACTGGGAGTTAATTGTCTGCGATGACTGCTCTCAGGATGAGACACCGGCAATGATGTCCGGGCTGACAGACAGCAGAATTCGCTACATTCGCCACCCGCAGAATATCGGCAAGAGCAACAATATGCGCTCGGGCTTTGAAGCGGCAATCGGCGAGTATTTTATTAAGTTTGATGACGATGACCGGCTGACGCCAGAATTTCTCGCCCGCACCTGTGCTATTCTGGATAGTGACCCCAGCATTGACTTTGTGGGGACAGACCACTGGGTCATTGATATTAACAGCGTCCGGGATGAGCGCCAGACTGAGTTGAATTCGCGCCGGTGGGGGCGAGCCGAATTGCCTGCCGGCGTGGTCGAGAATTTGCTAGAGGTGGTTTTTGTTAAACAAAGCTTCCAAATAGGGGCTACCTTATTTCGCCGGCAGGCGCTGCAAGAAGTGGGCTTTATGCTGCCGAATCTGCAAAATTGCGAGGACAACGATTTATTTGTCCGGCTGGCGCTGGCAGGGAAAAAGGGGTATTATTTACCGGAGCTGTTGATGGAATATCGGTGCCATGCCGAACAGCAGGGGATTAATCGAGCGATTCCTTTTTTGAAAGATAAACTTAGTTATTTAGAAAATTATCAATTTGACTCAGCTGAGTTGGAGGCGGTGCGAAAATCGCGCCTGATGGAAACTCAGCTGCTGCTGGGTTTGCGCCTAATAGAAAAGGGAGAAACAGAAAAAGGGCGGCAGCTCGTTTGGGGGGGAAAGACTTTCTCGCCGGCGAAGGCGTGGGTTGGACTGGCGCTGTCGCTGCTGCCGGTGGGGGTGCGAGAGAAAGCGTTTAACGCACTGCGCCGGTGGAGTAAGTGATATCAATTTTGGATTTTGGATGCAAGGATTTGGGATTAAAACCGCCGGCATCCAGAGGGTTTCGTCGTGGGGACAAAATACTGTCAGGACTTACGGAGCGACACTTAATGTGGTGTGTGGTGGGGGACGCGCAACCCTTACCGGCACTACAGATAGAGGCTTGGCCTAAGTCCTGACTATCTGTCCCAACTTGGTATGAGAGAGTGGGCTACCAGAAACCGGGTTTCTTGGGCGCAGCAAGAAAAACCCGGTTTCTCACCCCCTGCAGACCTGTACAATTCCTTTATAAACACGCTATTAGTTACTTTAACGCTCTAGTGCGGTAAAGAGATAAAAAGCGGGATGTGGCCAAAGCCGGCTCTGCGGCAGAAAAACCCCCTCGCGCCCCAGACGCAAGAATGAATCCCGGAAACGGGATTGAAACCACCCCACTTAACCCCGGCCTTGTGCGTCAGGGGGTATCGCCGCAATCTAAACTAGGATTTGGGCGTAATTGCCAGGAGGGCAAGGGCGAGCGAATGGACGTGCAGGAGCTGAAGTTTCTCTTAAAGTTACTGGGCTTTCCCGACTGTCGGGCACAGGTCAGCAAGATTAAGCCCAATCCAAAAATGAAACCCGCCGAGCGAGACAGCATCTGCCGGTCGCTGCGCGAGCGGGACTTGGTGGCCTATTCTTCGGAAGTGATAAAATTCACCATTGCCCCTCCAGGGAAATCCCTGCTCAAGCTAGACACCACCGGCTTGCCGATTACAGACAAAGAACTCAAGGTGCTGCACGCTTGTGCCTCCGTGACGATTACCCCCGCCGAAGCCGGCATCCCCGCCGCCAACCGGCAGGCGATCGTCCAAGGGTTAGCAGATCGGGGTCTGATTAAGGCAGAGAAAACCCAAATCAAAGACGTCTGGCTCACAGAGCGAGGAAAGGAGTATCTGCTCGACGAGTACGTTCCCAAGGGGAGCGCAGTCGAGATCAGCTTGGATATGCTGGCCAATTACCTGCGCTTCTTGCGGAAATCCCTGCGGGCTGCGGGACAGCCGGCAACCCCCCTACAGGATGGGGCACCGGCAATAGATGGCCTTCCCGAGCTGCAGCTCCCCGCCGGCACCGCCTTAAAAAAGGGGGGAGATTCCCCCCGCTCTTTCGGGGGGACAGAGGGAGAGCCGGCACCGGCACCGGAAAGGCAGCTCACTGACGCCGATATTTTGCAGGCGATTCGGGATTTAGACCGGCAGTTGGATACGGACAATTACTTGCCGATTTTCCATCTCAGGCAGAAATTAGAGCCGCCGCTCGACCGGGAGGAATTGAACCGGGCCCTGTATCGCCTGCAGCGGAGCGATAAAATTGAGCTGAGCTCCTTGCAAGAAGCGATCGCATACACCCCAGAACAACTTGACGCCGGTATTCCCCAAGATGTCGGAGGGCCCCTATTTTTTATTATTGTGATTTAGTGGCTCTGTCTGGAAATCACCCCGCAGGGCATCACCCCCTCTCCGTTTTTTGGGACAGGCGGGACGTGTCCTACGTCTGGACAGGCGGGACGTGTCCTACGCCTCTTGATCGGGGAGTCTCCGCCTCCCCCAATGCCAAATCTCTCAAATCTAAAGTCTAAAGTCTAAAATTGCCGTGGCATCTATCGATCAGATAATTCAACGAGACCCCAACCCCTTTGACGCCGAGACGTTTTGGTCGGGTAACTTTTGGCAGGAGCTGCAAAACCCAGCGCTCACTGTTGAGTCGATTCATCAAGAGGCGATTGCCGAGATCGAACAAGTTCTCGACCAAGTGGCTAAAGATCACCGCACCCGCACCCTGATGCTAGAAGGCGAAACCGGCTCCGGCAAAACCTATTTATTAGGCCGGGTCAAACGCATCCTCAACCCCAAAGCCTTTTTCGTCTACATCGAGCCATTTACCGCCAGCGACTACATCTGGCGGCACATCCTGCGCTACACTGTAGATAGTTTGCTGGAAATTCCTGAAGGGCAAAAAGAGTCACAATTGATAATCTGGCTCAAGGGTCTGTCGGAATTCAAACAGCGCAGCATTCTAGACATGATCCGGGGCGACCGGCAGATTTTCATTCGCAACCTCAGGGAAACCTATCCCGCCGGCATCTACAACGCAGCGGAATTCTTTGGCGTCTTGTACGACCTCACCAATCAAAAACTTTCCTCCCTCGCCTGCGAGTGGTTGCGCGGCGACGACTTGGACGAAGAAAGTTTGAAGCTGCTGCGCGTCCAGCACTCCCTTGACACAGAAGACGCCGCGCAGAAAATGCTAGCCAACTTTGGCAGAATTTCTGCGGAAACCCAGCCGATTGTGCTGTGTTTTGACCAGCTAGACAACATCGCCCGCTTGCCAGATGGAGCAATTGACCTGCAAACCCTGTTCAGCGTCAACTCCGTCATTCACAACCAGAAGCTGAAAAACTTTCTGGTGGTTGTTAGCATTATAACAGATACTTGGCGGCAGAATGCCAGTCGCATCCAGCCGACAGATAAAGACCGGATTGATGGGACAATTAAACTCAAGCAAATCACCCTCGATCAAGCAGAATCGCTGTGGATGAGCCGGCTGTACACCCTCTACCGGCAAGCGTCTCCCCCGCCTCCCTCACCCATTTACCCCTTAACCAGGGCAATGCTGGAAGAGAAATTTCCGGGCGGCAAGACTAGGCCCAGAAATGTCCTGATTTTGGGCCGGCAGTTATTTCAGGACTTCAAAGTCGGGCTCGTCCGCTACGATGTCCAGCAAGCCGAAGTCATTTTACCTTCACTCCCCCAACTCCCTCCTTATCGAGGGGAGGAATTGAAAATTGTTGAACCGGCTGTTGAACCGGCTGCTGCACCGGCTGTTGCACCGGCTGTTGCACCGGCTGTAATTGAAAATGGGTTCGATGCCATAGCCGCCTTCAAACTGGTGTGGTTGCGGAAATTAACTCAAACCCAGCAGAGAATCGTTAGAATTCGCCAATTTTCCTCCCCCGAACTGATACAGATGCTGGCAGAAGCCCTGGGAGCTTTGCAAGTAGAAGATATTCAGCCCAGACTGCTGCCCAGCCGCACCTATGCCAGCTATTCGATCAGCTATATACTGCCGGAACAGTCGGAACGGGTTGGGGTCGTCTGGAGCGAAGACATGAACAGAACTAAATTTTGCAACCTGATCAAGGTTTGTCAAGAAGCTGTCGAGCAAAATCTCTGCCAAACCCTGCAACTGATTCGGTTTGAGGGAGTTGGGACGCCCAGCAATATGGGGTACAAGCTCTACACGCAACTGTTCAGCGATTCCCCCCACAATCACCTGATGCCGGACTTGTCCTCGGTGCAGTACCTGGCGACTTACCACAGTTTGGTGAATGACGCTTACTCTGGGGATTTGGTAGTTGGGCAAGAAACTCCCGATATTAAGGAGTTGGAAGCCTGGATGCGGGAGTCCAAGATTTTGCAGAACTGCCAGCTGTTGGGAGATTTAGGGATTGTGCGGGTTCCCCTGTTCAGGGAGGAAAACAAGGCGGAGTGGCTGCCGGTGGAAGATTTCTTGCTGAATCGGGTGCGCAACCAGCAATGTCTGGCTCGACAGCGCTTGATTCAAGAAACTGTCAGTCAGTTTTCTTATATGAGTGAAGAGCGCGTCAACCAGCTGATTGAGCATCTGTGTCAGGAGAATCACCAGATTAAAATTCTCGACCCGCAGGCGAAGCTAGATGACCAGCTGGTGTATGTGCAGCAGAATTAGTGACGTGTCTCTCGTTGCGCGGGGCCAACAGAAGGTGCCCCTACAGTAGGGGGGCCAATTTTGCCCGCCCTGCGGGCCAATTGTGCCCGCCCAGAACGAGAAAAAAATCTTCCAACGAGGTGGCAGTGTGGCATCTATTTATCAAATCATCCGACGAGAAGTGAACCCATTTGACTCTACAACGTTTAGACCAGGTAACTTTTGGCAAGAGCAGCAAGATTCGGCGCTCACGGTTGAGTCGATTCACCAGGAGGTGGTTGCGGAAATCGAGGAAGTTCTCGACAAGGTGGCCAAAGACCACCGCACTCGCACGCTCCTGCTTGCCGGCGATTCCGGTTCCGGCAAAAGTTATCTGTTAGGCCGGCTCAAACGGCTGTTTAACTCGAAAGCCTTTTTTGCCTACATCGGGCCCTGGCCAGACAGCGACTTCATCTGGCGTCACACTCTGCGCAATACGGTTGACAGCCTGATGTGTGTCCCCGATGGCAAACAAGAGTCTCAGCTGTTGCTGTGGCTCAAGAGTTTGCCTGCGTTCAGAAACGAAAACCCCCTCAAGCAGATGCTGGGTGAGCGGCAACTGTTCATCCACAACTTAAAGATCACTTACTCAGCCGGCATCTACAATGCTAATGAATTTTTTGGGGTGCTCTACGATCTCACGAATCCAGAACTGTACCCTTTAGCCTGTGACTGGTTGAAAGGAGATAACTTGGATGACGAAGCTCTCACTACTTTGAAGGTTAAACGCGCCATCGATACAGAAGAGATGGCGCTGAAAATTATGGCTAATTTTGGCAGAATTTCTTCGGCCACTCAGCCGATTGTGCTGTGCTTCGACAATCTCGATAACATCGACCGGGCGCTAGATGGGTTTATCAATCTGCAAGCCTTGTTTAATGTCAACTCGATTCTTCACAACCAAAAGCTGAAGAATTTCATGGTGATTGTCAGCATTGTGACGAATACTTGGAAACAGAATTCCAAGCGCGTCCAGCCGGCTGACAAAGCCCGACTGGATTTGGAAATTCGCCTGCAACCTATCACTTTAGAGCAAGCGGAGGCGCTGTGGGCGAGCCGGCTTTACCCCCTGCACCGGCAAGCCAACCCCAAGCCGCCATCGCCGATTTCCCCCTTAAGCCGCAAACATTTAGAGGAGAAATTTCCCGGAGGTAAAACCCGCCCCCGCTATGTGCTGATGCAGGGAGGGCGGGAGCCTCGTCCGGAATGAGACGGAACATGGTTCCTATTTCGTCGGCGATCTCTCCG
>CAZJNL010000167.1:0-8304 GCA_964546515.1 uncultured Oscillatoria sp. | reverse complement strand
CGGCTTTCCAAGTATCAAAACCAGCTAGAAGAGCTCTACCGAGAGCGTCCCGATTTTATCGCACCGGAAAGCCGGCGCAATGAAGTCCTCAACTTTGTGGCCCAGGGACTGCAAGACTTTTCCATCTCCCGGGTCAACCTCGACTGGGGCTTACCCATGCCCACCGATGCCAAACACACCCTCTATGTGTGGTTTGACGCCCTGCTGGGGTATGTGACAGCCCTGCTGGAACCGGATGAGGAGCCGGCGCTGTCCAATGCTCAGGCTACATGGTGGCCAATAAACCTGCACCTGATCGGCAAAGACATTTTGCGCTTCCACGCCGTTTACTGGCCGGCCATGTTAATGTCAGCAGGAGTCCCAGTGCCCGATAGGGTGTTTGGGCACGGCTTTTTAACCAAAGATGGCCAGAAAATCAGCAAAACTCTGGGCAATGTCATAGATCCCGTCGCTCTGGTCAGCCGGTATGGCTCGGACGCCGTTCGCTACTACTTCCTCAAAGAAATCGAATTTGGCAAAGACGGGGATTTTAACGAAACCCGGTTTGTCAATATCCTCAACGCCGACTTAGCCAATGACCTGGGGAATTTGCTCAACCGCACCCTGGGAATGGCCCGCAAATACTGCAGCGCCCGCGTCCCCAACGTTGCAGGTGAAGACATTCCCAGCGACAACCCGCTGAAGGCAATGGGGCTGACCTTAGGGGAAGAAGTGGCTAGGGCTTACGAATCCTTGGCTTTCAGCTCTGGGTGCGAAGCAATTTTAGCCCTGGTGAGAGCCTGCAACAAATACATTGACGACCGGGCACCCTGGACGCTGTACAAACAAGGGCAGCAGCTCGAAGTCGAGGAAGTCCTCTACAGCGTTTTAGAGTCAGTTCGCCAAGCCGCCTACCTGCTGTCGCCCATTATTCCCAATATCAGCACTGAGATTTACCGGCAGTTGGGCTTTAAGCTCCAGCCGCTGCCTCAGCTCACCGCATTGCCCCTGCCGCCGGCAGCAGCCGGCAGCTTGGATTTGCAGGCCATCCCTGCGCCCGCACCGGCAGCAGCACCGGCATTTGAGCCACCAGAGCCTCAGTCGGGGCAAGTGTGGTCAAAGGTTCTCCAACCTTTCACCCTAGCACCGACCTATCTGGCTGAATCTCTCAAAGTCAGCAAAGGGATCGTCAGCGCCCTGATTCTGCTGTTTATAGCGATTGTTACAGGCCAGCTGATGCTGACAGCGCTCGACGGGATTAATAAAATTCCCCTGCTAGCCCGCACCTTGGAAGCGATCGGGATAGGATATACGATCTCGTTTATCTACCGCTACGCACTCTTTGCCGCCGGTCGCCAAGCCTTGTCTGAGAATTTGCAATCGCTCAAACAAGAGTTTGTCGGCGGGGGCTCCCCAGCGGCTTTTGTCGAGATACCGCTCAAGGCACTCAACACTCACACTTGTCCTCCAGGAGAAAGCGTCAGCACCCTTCCCCCTCTGGAGTCAAGTGCGACTGCTGACTCGGCGCAGCTGCCTGCAAATGGCTCAGCACAGAAGGCGATCGACTTTAACGATACGGCTGCGATTGCTGTTGCGGCTCCCTTTTCCACCCACGCCGGCTGGGGAATTTTACCCGCTTCCCAGCCCCTGGGCGAAGCCAAGCCTGTGTTTCAGCGCTTGGAATTGGTCGAATCGGTTTCGCCCTAAGGCAAGCCCCCAGCACCGGCAGTAAAAATGCCGGTGTTTCAGGCATCAGGTTCCTACCCTGCAGGCAGTGCTAAATAAATGCTAAAAGTTAGGAAAGGCCGTATCAAATTTTTCATAAAAAACCCGAGGCATAACAACCATGTTGGCTCATCCAGAAAACAACGAACTATTTACCCCAGAACAAGTTTTGGAAGATCGCGGTCGAGTGGCCATTTTTATTGACGGCTCCAATTTGTTCTACGCTGCCTTGCAGCTGGGGATTGAAATCGACTACACCAAATTGCTGTGCCGGCTTACCGCCGGCTCCCGCTTGCTGCGCTCGTTCTTCTACACCGGCGTCGATCCCAGCAATGAAAAACAGCAGGGATTCTTGCTGTGGATGCGCCGCAACGGCTACCGCGTCATCTCTAAGGAACTCGTGCAACTGCCAGATGGCTCCAAAAAAGCTAACCTGGATGTGGAAATTGCTGTGGACATGATGGCGCTGGTTGGCTCTTACGACACGGCTGTTTTAGTCAGCGGCGATGGCGACCTGGCTTACGCTGTGGATGCTGTTAGCTATCGCGGCGTCCGCGTGGAAGTGGTGAGCTTGCGCTCTATGACGAGCGACAGCTTGATCAATGTTGCTGACCGCTATATAGACCTGGAAAGTATCAAAGAAGATATCCAAAAAACTCCCCGCCACAGCAACTATACCTACCGCCCCCTGTCTAGCATTGGCATGATAGATGATCGGTCGGAACGATAGCAGCAGCAAGTTAAAAATCAAAAGTAAAAAGTCAAAAGAAAAAAATAGAAAAAATTATTTCTTTTGCCCTCCCCCCACTCCCCCCCTGACCGAGAAAAACTCTGGGGGGGTGGGAGGCCGGGGGAGGTGGCCTTTTTACTTTGGCCTTATGGGGGCGCTGCTGTTGGGAAGCGGGGCTTGCAGCTTTCAGCCGCGCCCCATCGCCCAACCGTCTCCAGCTCAGCCCCAGTCTGTGGAGAACAGCTTAACCCTTAAGGATATCACCCTGGAAGCTGCCGGCGTTAACGGTCAGTTGCTGTGGAAAGTTAAGGCTAATGCGGCTAATTACACCAAAAATCAGGAAGTGGCTCTCGTTGAGAATCCTGACGGCGAACTCTTCCAAGATGGCAAACTCGTGTTTCGCCTGAAAGGGAAGCGCGGGGAAGTCCACCAGGATGGCAAGCTGCTGTTTCTGTTTGACGATATCGTGGCTACGGACATGCAAGATGGAGCCGTGCTGCGCGGGGATGAGCTGGAGTGGCGTCCGAAACAGGATATTTTAATTGTCCGTAAAAATCTCACCGGCACCCACAAGCAACTGAACGCCTCCGCTCAAGAAGGGCGCATGAAAAGCCGCCAGCGCCACATGGAATTAACCGGCAATGTGGTGGCCACTTCGGCTGACCCGCCACTCCAGCTGCGCACGGAACACGTCATCTGGGAAAGGGACTTGGAACTGGTGACTGCGGACGTGCCGGTTCAGATTGACCGCTATGAGGGCAAAACCTTGAAAGACCGGGCAACTGCCGGTCGGGGCGAAGTCAACCTGAAAACCAAAACCGCCACCCTCAAACAAAATGCCCGGGTGAACTTGCTCGATCCTCCCGTGCGGGTGGCTAGCGAATCGATGACTTGGGATTTAAACGCTCAAACCGTTCGCTCCTCGGTGCCGGTGACGGTGGTTCACCAGAATGAGCAACTGACTTTTACCGGCAACCAAGGCTGGGTTGACATAAAACAAAAAATATGCTATCTCACCGGCAGTGTGCGGGGGGTGGGGGAGCGCCGCCAGTCCCGGATGAGCGCGGATCGAATGACTTGGTATATTTCCACCCAAGATATTGACGCCGAAGGCAATGTGGTGTACAGCCAGACCGATCCGCCGCTGACTCTGAACGGGCCGAAAGCGGTGGGGAATTTGAATGCGCAAACTGTCACAGTCACCGGTGGCGGCGAGCAGGTGGTGACGGAGATTGTGCCGGAGGAGGGGAAAGGGGAGTAGGGAAGAAACCGCCCCCGTGAAGGAGCGCCAAGAAAAAGGAGGCTAGCCGCCGAAGAGGATTTCGTTGCGATTGGCGGCACCGAGGCGGGTGCTGTCGCTGTTGAGGGGGGACCCGGAGGCGATGGCTGGGATCGGCGCGGGCGGGGCTCCCCACTGCTTTTGCAGGCGCTCGAGGAAGGTGTCTTGCCCGGCCCGCAAGCCTTCGATATCTTCGCCTCTGTTGATGATGGCAAACCAGACTAAGCCCCGGTCGCGGGTGGGCAGGACGCCGGCTAGGGCGCTGACATCGGAGAGGGTGCCGGTTTTGACTACAGATGCCTTGGGCATGTGCCGGTCCTCCAGGGTGCCGCCATCGCGCCCTGATATGGGAAACAGGTCGGCAATGGTCAGTCCGTAGGGTTGCAAGTAGCGCTGAATGGCCACAAATAAGGCGCAGGCGGCTCTCGGGGAAATGCGATTTTCTTGTCCGAGTCCGGAACCGTTGAGCAGCTGGATTTCTCGGGGCGGGACGCCGGCAGCGGCGATCGCTAGCTTGGCTACCACCGGCCCCCCTCCCACTTCATCCGCCAGCATCTGGGACATTTCGTTGTTGCTGTGAACGTTCATTTCTTTCAAAATCTCTCTCAGGGGCAGGGACTTGCGCCGCAATAGCAACTGCCGGTTGGCCATGCTGTCGGCAACCTGTTTGACCACTGTGACGGCACCGGCAATCTCTATTTGGGGTTTGGGGGTTGCCGCCGGCATGCTGGAGTGGGCCAATTGAGCCTCTCGCGGCCAGGTTCTGGAGTCGAGGGCAAGTTTTAGCAACTCGCCGCTGCGAACGGCATCGGACTCGAAATTCATGGAGAAATTGCCGGCGATTACCAAGCTGCCGGTGACGCGCTTGATGCCCATCTGGTTGAGGGCGTTGCCGGCAGCGATTGCTTCCTCCCAGACAAACAGCGGATCGCCGCCGCCGGCGATTACTAAGTCCCCCTGGACTACCCCATCTTTGATCGGGCCGGTGGCGCTGAACTCGGTCTGGAACTGGTGGGCCGGCCCCCAGGTTTTTAATGACGCCCAAGAGGTGGCTATCTTCGTCAGAGAGGCTGCCGGCAGGGGAACATGGCCCTGGTTGTTGGCCAGCAACACCGGCCCCGACTGCAGCCAAATCCCCTGAGCGTCTTTGAGCAGTCCTTTGGCTGCTAACTCCTGCAGGTATTGCTGCACTGTGGCTGACGCCGCCGTTTCCGGCTCTGAGTCGATGGCAAATCCGGGGATGCCCGGTCCTGCCAGTAGGGTGAAGGCATCTAGGGGGTGGGGGCGCATCCCCGCCCCCTCCAGCCACAGGGTGAGCAAACCTGAACTCAATAACTCCAGCATTTCTCAGATTTCCTTAGAAAATTTAATATTAAGGGCGCGGGCTGGGATTTGGCGCTTGCGGGCGGTTGCTTGAATTATCTGAGCCCTCGCCCAACACCGCACCCTGACCCGATACCGCTGATTTTTGAGTTTTCAGAGCTACGTTCAGTATTCGGGGCTGACTCCTGAAATTTCAGCCGATAATAGCAAGCCGTCAAGACAGCTGCTACCACCACAGCGCCAGATTTGACGCGCTGTTTGTCCCCCTGTTCCAAGGGCGCAAGGGGTGCGGTAGCTCAGAACTATTTTCAGGCAAGTCAGCAAGGAGTGCGAGCTGGGATTCCGTCCGCAAGGGGTGCTAGCTGGCAAAAGCGATCTGGTAAAATTTGTAAGGTTTCTATGACTTTGAGCAATGGGATCGACACGGGCACGGATTGCAATTGATGCTATGGGCGGGGACCACGCTCCAGCTCAGATAGTTGCTGGAGGGCTCAGGGCACAGGAGGAATTGGGCGTGGAGGTTTTGCTGGTAGGCGATCCGCAGCAAATAGAAGCCTCCCTAGAGCAACACCATTCCCCACTGCCAGAAATTGTGCCGGCTGAAGGTACGGTCGAGATGCATGAGGAGCCTTTGAGTGCGCTTAAGCGCAAGCCGAAAGCCTCTATCAACGTCGCGATGGATTTGGTGAAGCTGGGGAAAGCTGATGCTGTGGTTTCCGCCGGCCACTCGGGTGCGGCAATGGCCGCCGCTCTGCTGCGACTGGGCCGCCTGCCGGGAATTGACCGGCCTGCTATTGGTGCGGTGCTGCCAACTATCGTACCTTCTAAGCAGGTGCTGATTCTGGATGTGGGAGCTAATGTGGACTGCAGACCCAAGTTTTTGGAGCAGTTTGCTGTGATGGGGACGATTTACAGCAAGTACGTCCTCGGTGTGGAAGAACCCAAGGTGGGGTTGCTCAATATTGGTGAGGAACCTTCTAAGGGCAATGACTTGGCAGTGCGCACACACCAAATGCTGCAAGACAATCCGCACATTCCCTTTGTTGGCAATGCCGAGGGGCGCGATGTGCTGTCGGCTAAGTTTGACGTGATTGTCTGTGATGGCTTTGTGGGCAATGTGCTGCTGAAGTTCGCTGAGGCGGTGGGCGAAGTGGTGCTGCAGGTGCTTAAGGATGAGTTGCTGCGGGGAGTCAATGGCAAGATTGGCGTGGCGATGCTGCAACCGAACCTGAAGCGGATTAAGCAGCGCATTGACCATGTTGAGCATGGGGGCGGCTTGTTGCTGGGTGTGGGCGGTGTTTGCATTATCAGCCACGGGGCGTCTCAGGCACCGACGATTTGCAACGCCATTCGCTTGGCTAAGGAAGCTATTGATAATCAGGTGCTGGAGCGAATTCAGTCCCATTATCAAAAAAAGGAGCAGCAACCCGCTGTTACGGAGTAGGGACAGCGGGGCTGGGGACGGCGGGAGGAATTGCGAATGCGTGAATTTTGAATTAGGGTTTATATAGCAGATTCCAACTGAGTGAGGTACAGATATTGATCCCCCCCTCACCCCCCCTTAAAAAGGGGGGAAGAAGTTAGCCCCCCTGGTAGGGCGGCTACCGCACGGAGACTGCCCGTTGGGGGGATATAACCGCGATCCACGCAAGTGAAAACTGCTATAAAGGCGTTGCGCTGCGCCTGGGATGAACCCCACCCCCAACCCCCTCCCCGCAGCACGCGCCAGTGCCCCCGCAGGGGGTGCGGGGCGGGGGCTAAGACGGTGCAGGCTGGTGAGTGGAAAAAGTTTCCGCTCGTCCTGGTGCGAGGCTGAATTAAAATTTAAAAATTGGCAATTCACAATTAGAACTGAGGCCCTTGCGCCCCTACCCAAAGTCCTGATTCTGCTCACTAGCCACCAATGGAGTAATCAGTTTGAAGCACACAGTTGCAGGCGTTGCCATTACGGGAAGCGGTTCAGCCACACCTGGGGCTTGCCTCGATAACCAGGGGCTCAGCCAGATTGTTGAAACGTCGGATGGGTGGATAGCCACGCGCACCGGCATTAAGTGCCGCCGTCTTGCCGGTGCGGAGGACTCTCTGAGCGCTCTGGCCACTGAGGCGGCCCAAAAGGCTCTGGCAATGGCCGGTGTGGAGCCGTTTGATATTGATATGATTGTTCTGGCCACTTCTACGGCGGATGATCTGTTTGGCTCGGCTAGCAAAATTCAGGCGATGCTGGGGGCGTCGAGGGCGGTTGCGTTTGACTTGACTGCGGCTTGTTCGGGGTTTGTGTTTGGGCTGGTGACGGCTAGTCAGTTCGTGCGCACCGGCGTCTACCAAAATGTGCTGCTGATTGGCGCTGATATCCTGTCGCGGTGGGTGGATTGGTCTGACCGGCGCACCTGCGTCCTGTTTGGCGACGGTGCCGGTGCGGTGGTGCTCCAGGCGTCGAAACGCGACCGGCTGCTGGGGTTTGAATTGCGCAGCGACGGCACGCAAAATGCCTGTTTGCAGCTGGCTTACCGGGCGCAGCCTCAGGAACTGGCTGCCGGTGTTACGGTTGGCAAGGGCACCTATCAGCCGATTCAGATGATGGGCCAAGAGGTTTACAAGTTTGCTGTCCGGCGGGTGCCGGAAGTGATTGAAAAAGCTCTGCACTGGGCGGAGTTGAGTGTGGATGATGTGGATTGGTTGCTGCTGCACCAGGCTAACCAGCGGATTCTGGATGCGGTGGCGCAGCGTTTGAGAATTCCGTCGGAAAAGGTGATTAGCAATTTGGCTAAGTACGGGAATACTTCGGCTGCTTCGATTCCTCTGGCGCTCGATGAGGCGGTGCGAGCGGGGAAAATTGAAGTGGGGGATGTGATTGCTGCTGCCGGTTTCGGTGCGGGGCTGACTTGGGGAGCGGCTATTTTTGAGTGGGGGCGGTGAGTTAAGCTGTTTGTAGGGTGCGTTCCCTCTCCGAGGGAAGGCAGTTGAATCTGGGCTGCAGCGCTGCAAGCGTAACCCACCGACTATAGCATAAAAATGCCGAACTGTCAATAGAGGGAGTTAAGAAACCCGGTTTCTTTAAGAAACCGGGTTTCTGTATATTTGCACCGGCATCTGTTTTCACGAGCTAGGGTGCCGGTGGGTTGGAACGATGGAGCAAGGGTGCCGAACGATGGAGCTCCCTTGCTCGAACGATGGAGCTCCCTTGCTCGAACGATGGAGCAAGGGTGCCGAACGATGGAGCTCCCTTGCTCGGATGATGGAGCTCCCTTGCTCGAACGATGGAGCTCCC
>CAZJNL010000166.1:0-8324 GCA_964546515.1 uncultured Oscillatoria sp. | reverse complement strand
TTGGGGGGTTTTTCATTTTGGGTTTTTGGCACCCGCGGCGGGTGGGGTTGGGGGTTTTGGGGCGCGGGGGTGTTGGGGGTCGGGGGCGATCGGGTTAGGGGGTAATGGGGTGAGGGGGTGAACTTTTCTTGCTTCTTGCTTCTTGCTTCTTGCTTCTGAGGGAGAAAATTGACGAAAACATAAGCGTTTTAGCAAGGAACGGCCCTTCGCCCGAGGCGAACAGCCCTTCCCCCCTGCGTCAATAAGAAACCTGCCCTGGCAAGCCTCCTCACCCTCCTTCCCTGCCAGGGGCCAGGGGGACTTTCGGGGCCAAAGGGTATTGGCAAAATGCCAGATGCTTTTCTGCTAGGCAATTGCAAAAATGGGTGAATGGGTGTGACGGAGCAATTAAAGGGTATGAAGCCGCCACGAACTCTCGGCTTTTACCCAACTCCTGAATGGGCAAAAGCAGAGATCCTGCAAAGACTGCCCCTAGAACCGGGAGTTGCAAGCTAGTCACGGTTTTATGTAACAAATTGTGTGTGGCGTGCAAATCGAGCCGAGGATCTGATAATTTAAGAATGTGAGTGTTCTCGTCCCATCTGATAGGGCATCACGCATGCATGTTTTTGCAGCGCCCCAAAGATATCAGTTTTGTCCTTCGAGAACTGGAGAAACTCAAGAAAACAGCCGGCCCACTGCAGGGCAAACTGGCAGCGGATAGAGTTAATTGTTAAGCCAGAGTGGTGGCCAGAAGAAACCGGTTTTCTTAAAGAAACCCGGTTCCTTCGCAGAATTTTCCCGCTGACCCACCACAAGAACCCCGGTTTCTTGTGAATTCACTTTTTCTTTATAAATCATCTCTAAGCAACTTGCTTAGTTGGCAAGCGGACCATGAACATACTACCTTTACCCAACTCAGACATCACCTCGATGGTTCCTTGATGGGCTTCCACAATTTGGCGAGACAGGTGCAGCCCCAAACCACTGCCCGAGCGTTTGTGGTTCCCCTGAAGGAAGCGTTCAAATATCCGCTCCCGATCTGCCGCACCGATGCCCGGTCCAGTGTCTTCTACCTCAATGGCTATCCAGGGAATACTCCCGTCGGTGAGGTGAGCGGTTGGGGGGGGAGGCGCAGCTTTCAGGCGGATTTCCACCACACCGGCATCTGTGAATTGGATGGCATTTCCCACCAAGTTGGTGATCAGCCGGTGGAGTTCCAGGCGATCTCCGACTGCGGTGCCGGTTTTGCCATTGCAATTGCCCGCACTCTCAGCCAGGTCTAATTTCAGAGACAGACCTTTGGCGTTAGCTAAGGGAGCCAGTTCTTCGGCCACCTCACAGATCAGCTCCCGCAGGTCAACGGGAAAAAAGTTGAGGCTTTTGCGACCGGCTTCATAGCGGTAGACTTCCAGCAACGTATTCACCATTTTCAGGAGGTTTTGGTTGCTGCGAGCCATAGTGGTGAGCGCTTCCGAGCAAGCAGGCGAGATTTCTCCCATAGCGCCCTGCTGCAGCAAGCCGATCATTTTATCTGCCGCCACTAGGGGCGTGCGCAAGTCGTGGGTGAGCCGAGAGACAAAATCTTCTCGCAGGCGAGCCATTTGGTCGCGCTCGTCAATGCTGTGCTTGAGCCTGAGGAGAGAGCGCACCCGCGCCAGCAGTTCATCGAGCTCCACCGGCTTGCGGATGAAGTCATCTGCCCCCATGTCCAATCCCCGCACCAAGCTAGACTGGTCATAGGCTGTGATCAGCAAAATGGGTATGAACGGCAATTTAGTATTTTCACGGATGCGCCGAGTCACCTCGTAGCCATCCATCCCCGGCATCATCACGTCGAGCAGCAGCAAATCCGGTGGGGACTTCTGAATCAGGGCTAAGGCGGAACTGCCATTCTCGGCGGTGAGAATTTCGTATCCCTCTTCTTCCAGAATTGTCTGAATCAGCAAGACATTATCTGGAGAGTCATCCACGACGAGAATGCAATCAGTTTTATTAGATGGAAGAACAGACAGATGATTCATGGAATAAGAGGGCTAGCAACACAGCCTGTCACAATTGAGTTGTTGTAATATCTTCGCATTTTCTCGCTCCTGTGTCCTCATTCTAAAGAAAGATTCTTGGCGAGTATCTTTGCTTGGGGGAGTCTGGCAGTCCTGAGGCTGATGTTTGGCTGTAAAGGGGAGAACTTTCGCTGCGGCATAACAAGCGGGCGGCAAGGCCGGCCCCTTAGCGAGCAATTTCCAGTGCGTACCGATTTGGCCAATCTAGCGAATTAAAGAGCAAAAATCCGGGCTTTTCCTCTCCCACAGTGTCCCGATCCCCTGCTCCTCCCTTGCGCAATATTTTTGCTTGAGTGGCATGCTCCCTTTCTCAGGCTCGTTCCCTGCCCTCTGCGCAGATGAGGCACCCGCTCCCTACCTCTTTAGGATGAAGGGGGGTAAGCCTCTTGGAGGGCAGAATCCGCAAAATCCCGCTTAGAACAGCTGTCAAGGGGCACAGACCCTTACAGCCTGCAGGGTACTGACTTTTTGCTCGCCCCCACTTTTTTTCTGTTTAATTACTTTGTATAAGTCCCTTTCTGCCGCGCTCAAGATATAAGAAAGAGAGTTTCTCCCCCTGTCTCCCTCCTGACAAAGGTAGGTTTTTCAGGTTTGGGGAGAGTGGGAGAGTGGGAGAGTGCTTGCCAGTCAAGAGAGGGAGGGTAGAGAGGGAGAGAGGGAGAGAGGGAGAATTTCCCCCCTCACTCCTTCCTCTTCTGCCCCTTACTCCCCCTCTACTCTGCTATAGACAGGAAATAAAAAGTGAAGCGGTATAAGGGAGGATGGGGGTTGGGAACAGTGGTGGGGACGCCTTCCGCCTTCCGAACCGCCTTGCGAAGTCCCCGGCTCCCTTAATAAAAGATAAAGTAATCCAGCGTAATTACTCTGGTCTTCTGCAAAAGTATCTCAGACTTTGAGCGCCTGGAGGCTGTGCGCCCTCACTGGATTGTCTGCCCTTAATATGGCTGCGGTTATTTAGCTAGTTTACCAAAATGTCAGACCGGCTATAATAGTGAAAATACTGATAAAACAAGCAAAATGTTGCGAGATGTAAAGGCTGTGCGAGCCAGCTCGCTAAAGCCGCAATCGATTTCATAGGAGGAAACTGTGCTAACGGGATCAGAGCAACAGGAGGGTGATGGGGAGAGAAGCGAAAGCGCTGCCGTATCGCCCTTGGCGGATGACGGGACCTCTGGCCACCCGCAGGCAGAATCCCGGGGCGGACTTCCTGCAGCCGAACCCCCCGGCGACGAGCAATCCCTAAAAGGGTTAGAAGAGTTGCGGGTGTGGCTTTCTGGAAGCCAGTTGCACGCCATCACGCAGGAGCAGTGTGTCTGTCACATCCTTGATGCGCTTGATGCCAGCCGTGGCGGCTGGGTGGTCACCATGAACCTGGACATACTGCGGAGGTTCGTACAGCAGCCGGATTGCAGGGAGCTGTACTCGAAAGCAACTCTTTTTGTGGCCGACGGCATGCCGCTGGTGTGGGCTTGCCGCCTGCAGGGTACGCCACTGCCACAGAGGGTTCCCGGTTCAGACCTGATTTTGAGTTTGAGCGCAGAGGCTGCCTCTCGAGGCAAATCAATCTTTCTGCTGGGCGGCAACCCGGGCACAGCAGAGGCGGCGGCTGGGAAGCTGCAGCTGCGCTACCCCGAGCTGAAGATTGCCGGCACCTTTTGCCCGCAGATAGGGTTTGAAAAAAATGAGCGAGAGTGGGAGATACTGGTGGCGGCAGTGGTTTGTGCCAAACCCGATATCGTGTATGTGGCGCTGGGGAGTCCAAAACAAGAATTACTGATCGAACAGCTGCGGGACAAACTGCCTCAGGCTTGGTGGCTGGGTGTGGGGATCAGTTTCAGCTTCCTGAGCGGCGATGTTCAGCGGGCTCCGGTGTGGGTGCAGGAGATGGGCTTGGAGTGGCTGCACCGTATGGTTCAAGAGCCCGATCGACTGGGGAAACGGTATGTTGTGCAAGGCATTCCATTCGCTCTGAAACTGCTCTCTAGCGCTGCGGTGCGCCGGTTTTTTTCCAGCTCAGAGACTGAGCGCGTCAATGACCCGGAACAATAACCTTTCTGAATTGACGAAAGCATAGGGATAGCCCCTACCCTGCCGCCACTCGCCGCAGTCGCCTCAGGGAGCGCTTCTTCCTGCGGGCACGCTTGCAAGGTACAATTGTGGAAACTTAATTCATACCGAAACAGGGTGACACCTCTCTGGGATGACTGCTTTGACGAAAAAGCTAAATATATTAGGCCAGTCAGCCAGACTGCAGGCGGGCACTGTGCGCCGGCGGAATGTGTGGCATCCCAGCGCTGGAGGGAAAGGGAGGTGAGTGGCCTTGGAAAGTGCGAGTGCATCTGGAACACAATCGAGACTGTGATTGCCGATTTGCTGGCGGTTACAGACGGTTCAGTGAGGCGAGCGAGGTGGCGACACTGGCTGAGAAGTCCCCTCGTGCCAACCCGATTGAGCAAACGGTCGCCCTGGCGAAAGTCGGCAAGCATTTGGCAGTAGCTCGCCGCTAGTTTGAACACCCACAAAAGTGAATCTCTCTTTGGGTGGGTTGCCGGTTCTGTACTTGGGAGCTACCACAGGATTTATGAATGACCTTGGGGCGTCATCGCTTAAAAAGCTGGCCATCCGCGGGACGATATGGACGATTGCTGGCTATGGGGCAAGCCAGATACTGCGATTCGGCAGTAACTTGATCCTGACTCGTTTGCTCGAGCCAAAATTGTTCGGGCTCATGGCCCTAGTTTACGTTTTCATAACTGGCTTGCACCTGTTCTCAGACATTGGCATCGGTCCGAGCATCATCCAGAACAAGCGCGGGGACGACCCAGATTTTCTCAATACTGCCTGGACATTGCAGGTGATTCGCGGTTTTTGTCTGTGGTTTGGTTGCCTTTTGGTCGCCTGGCCGGTTGCTGCGTTCTATGGAGATCCCCAGCTAAAGTGGCTGCTCCCGGTGGTTGGTCTGAGCACGATTATTTCCGGGTTTAACTCCACCGCCCTGTTCACGCTCAACCGGCACATAGCCATTGGTCAGCTGGCAATTTTTGAGTTGGGGGGGCAGATTATCTCCATTGCGGTGATGATTGTCTGGGCTTGGTGCAGTCGAAGCATCTGGGCGATCGTCGCAGGAGGGCTGGTGTCGGATGTGGTGCGGATGGTTTGGAGCCACCGGTTGAATTCCGGACCGCCGAACCGCTTTGTTTGGGATCGAGAGGCAGCCAAAAGCATCTTTTCTTTTGGTAAGTGGATCTTCCTTTCTACGGCTGTCACATTTCTGGCAGATCAAGCAGACCGGATAATTCTGGGCAAATTAATCTCATTTGAGGTGTTGGGCGTTTATGGCATTGCCTTTACGCTCTCTGACATGCCGCGCAATGTTTTAGGGGCGCTCAGCAGTAAGGTGATTTTTCCGGCTTTTTCAAAGCTGGCCGACCTGCCTCGCGAAACATTTCGCGCCAAGATTCAAAAGAACCGCAAGCCTATTCTTATGGTCATGGCACTAGCCTTGACGATAGCGGTCAGCTTCGGGGATATGCTGATTGCGGTACTGTATGACAAAAGGTACATTCAGGCCGGCTGGATGCTGCCGGTATTGGCCCTGGGCATTTGGCCGCGCGTTCTCACCCAGACAATCGATCCGGCGCTTTTTGCTGTTGGCAAGCCGAGCTATCCTGCCTTGGGGAACCAGTTGAAATTTTTGTTCGTTATAATCGGATTGCCGGTGGGGTTCTCCCTGATCGGGCTTCCGGGGGCTGTTCTGGTAGTTGCGCTCAATGACCTTCCGTTTTATGGGGCAATAATTTTTGGTCTTTGGCGCGAGAAGCTGACTTGCGTAAAACAGGACATAAAGGCAACCGCACTGCTTTTAGCATTGCTCGCTATTGTGTTAGCATGTCGTTGGGCTGCAGGTTTTGACCTGCCTGTCAGTGGGCTGGTGCGTGCAATATCTGTCAAGTAGTTTATCAAAGGAAAATACTGGTTTCGATGAAGTCTGCGAAGGGTTTATTGATGGGGATTGCGGGGGCGGGAGCGTCGAGCCGGTTACAAGCAGCCGCGTGTGGGGATACTTTCGGCGCTCGCTCAGACCTGCAACAGGCTGGCTGTCAAACCGGCACGCAAGGAGTAAGTTCCCTGAACAAGATTTAGGTTTGGATATCCCCACATGCAGATTTTTTTGATAATCTTAGAAGAAGATGAAGATTACATTTGTTCTTCCTACAGTCAGTCTTTCCGGGGGGATTCGCGTGGTGGCGATCTATGCCGAGCGTCTCAAAAAACGGGGCCATAAGGTGACTGTCATCTCTACGCCCGAAAAACCGCCCGGTTTACGCCAACAAGTGAAGTCTCTGCTACGGGGTCAGGGTTGGATTTCTGTGGCGGGGAAGCAACCGTCGCACTTGGACGGTGTGGGTGTTGAACACCGAGTTATCGAGCGCTGGCGTCCTGTCACCGATGCTGATGTGCCTGATGCCGACGCAGTTGTGGCAACTTGGTGGGAAACTGCAGAGTGGGTGTGGCGTCTTAAGCCGTCTAAAGGTGTGAAAGTGCATTTCATGCAGGATTACGAAGTTTGGGGCGGGCCCGCTGAGCGCGTCGATGCCACCTGCCGTTTGCCGATTGCAAAAATCGTGATAGCGGGTTGGGTTCGGGAGCTGCTGGAAAAACGATTCCATCAATCGCCCTTAGCGCTGATTCCAAACAGTGTAGAAACAGAGAAATTCTACGCGCCCCCTCGCACAAAACAGTCGCTCCCCACTGTGGGTATGATTTACACCACGTTTTACAACAAGGGCTGCGACATAAGCATCCAGGCTTGCCGCATCGCCCGGCAATATATCCCAAATCTGCGCTTGATTGCATTCGGTAGCGGACCGGTTTCACCAGCTCTGCCGCTGCCAGCAGAAGCGAGCTATACGTTACGCGCCTCTGATGACAAGCTGAAAGAAATCTACAGCCAGTGCGATGCGTGGCTGTTTGGAACACGCATCGAAGGATTTGGTTTACCGATTCTGGAAGCTATGGCCTGTCGCACCCCTGTGATTGGAACACCGGCAGGAGCGGCACCGGAACTTTTGAGTGGCGGTGCTGGCATACTTGTGAAACCCGAAGATCCTTCGGATATGGCTTCGGCTATAGAGCGGATCTGCAGGATCTCTGATGGCGAGTGGCGGGCGCTGTCTGATGCGGCCTATGCTAAAGCCACGAGTTACAGCTGGGATGAGGCTGCAGATCGGTTCGAGGCCGCACTGCTGATGGCCATAGAAGGCAGGCAACAGGGTGACTTCCACAGTTCGCAAGCGCCAGATGATGTTAGCTGATGATTAGACTATGACATTTCTCGTGCCTGTTGTCATGTTCGGCTGGCTGCCGGTAGTTTTCTATCTGTTTATGCTGTTGCCGGAGCGGCGGGCGGTTATTGCAAGTTTCGTGGTGGCGTGGCTCTTCCTGCCGGTGGCATCGTATTCCCTACCGGGCATTCCAGACTACACCAAGGTGACGGCTTGTTCCTACGGTGTTTTCATGGCCACTTTGCTTTTCAAATTAAGGCGCTGTTTTTCGTTTCGCCCGAGCTGGCTCGACCTGCCGATGTTAGTCTTTTGCCTCTGCCCTTTGCCTTCGTCAATCACCAATGGGTTGGGCCCATACGATGGAGTGTCAGCTGTTTTTGCGCAATTTGTAGCCTGGGGGCTACCTTACTCGATAGGCAGGATCTATCTCAATGACCTCAGCGGGCTGCGCCAGCTGGCGGTTGGCATTTTTGCCGGCGGGCTGGTTTACATTCCCTTATGCTGGCTAGAGATGCGCATCAGCCCGCAGTTGCACCGGATGTTATACGGCTTCCACGCCCGCGCTGACTTCAGCCAAACGATTCGTGCCGGAGGGTATCGCCCTACGGTGTTCATGGAACACGGTCTGATGGTTGGGCTGTGGATGATGGCAGCTTCGCTGATGGGTGTTTGGCTGTGGAGAACTGGCGCGATCGAGCGACTCTGGGGCGTGCCGATGAGTTGGCTTGTGCCTGTTTTGCTGGTGACAACTGTAATGTTGAAAGCCACTGGGGCGCTGTTTTTGCTGATACTCGGGATTGGCCTGCTTTTCTCGACCAGATGGTTTCGCACTTGTTTCCTGGTGCTGTTCCTGATTGTATCTTTGGTGCTATTCGCATCGGTGCGAGCCTCGGGAGTCTGGGATGGCCAGCAAGCTGTCTACGTTTCCGCGCTTGCGAGCAGTCAAGAAAGGGCCGAATCCTTAAAGTTTAGATTTGACAATGAAAATATCCTCTCG
>CAZJNL010000165.1:5842-8349 GCA_964546515.1 uncultured Oscillatoria sp. | reverse complement strand
CTGGGATGACCCAGCCGAGTCTATTCCCTCGTTTCTCACCCTTGTGGTGATGCCTTTGAGTTTTTCCATTGCCGAAGGCTTAGCAATTGGCTTCATCACTTACCCCCTGATCAAAGCCTTTCAAGGCAAAGCCCATGAAATAACACCGGCAGTTTGGGTGCTTGCCGGTGTTTTTGTGCTGCGCTTTGTTGTTATGGCGCTGCAATCGCCAACCGGAAGTTAGCCTAGGAGATATAGACGTAGGGCAGGCGTCTCGCCTGCCCTTAAGGTCTAATGTCCTAACCTAAGTGGCTGCTGCTATATTTGTCACCCGACCAAGGTTGTTTGCTTGCCCCGCCCTTACTCTGGCACAAGCGTTGGGTCTAAACTAACCCGCCCCCGCCCTGGCAGCGAAACAAAAGCCAGCAGGTTGCCAGACCGAGCCGGCACAGATGGCTAAGTGGCCGCATGCAGCCCTGAAGAATCCCCCACTGTTTGCCCTTTAATTTATCCCTTAATTATACTCCTCTAATTATACTCCTCACTACCTTGTTTGTCAAGTTAATTTTCATAAAGATTTTAATCTTTGCCCCTGCCGGCGGGCCCGCCCTTCGCTGCCTCATTTTCTTCCGCCAGCCCCTGAGAAGCTTTGCTGACAATTTTATTAACTTTTCTTCATAAAGCCGCCTATTAAGTTTTGTTTCTATTTGTCTCTCTGTCAAAGATACGGGGGTGGGGGTTAGTTGCTAGAGAGTAAGCGGTAACTGGTAATTGGTTCTTTCCCCCCACCCAGACCGATTACCCACTAACCACTGCTCGCCAAACAAACTTTACATTTTTAAACACAAATACCGCTGTCTGCGAATTTTTACTGAGGGCGTCTCCCGACAGTGAAGATATGGTAAATTTTGAGAGCGGAACTTGCATAAGTCTTTCTACTCAGCGGATAATAGAAGAGTGTGAGACAGAGTTCGCAGAACAAGAAAGTCTGTAGAGTCGCCGGCGGCGCTTACCCTGCAAGCAGACATAAAGAACGCAAAACGTTGGGTGAGGAGTCAGAAGTGCTGAGAGCGGTTTCGCGTGGCCAGGTAAGGTAGCCTCCCCGGCACCGAGACATCGCAGAACAAGTAATGGCTGAAAAGAGTGCTGCTCAAGCTGATTCAGTCAAGGAGTTAAGTCATGAACATATATGGCACAGAATCGGACGACTACCTCTATGGCACGTCAGACCCTGACAGCATCTATGGCTATGGAGGCAATGACTACCTCTATGGCGGCTATTCCGACCCCTACTTTTATTACCCATTACCGGACGACTACCTTTTCTACCTTTCCACTTTAGACCGTAACACTATCTATGGCGGGACGGGCAATGACACCCTCTATGGCAGCACCGGCGATGATATCCTCTATGGCGAGGACGGCGATGATATCCTCTATGGCGAGGACGGCAATGATATCCTCGATGGCGGCACCGGCTTTAACTTCATTGATGGCGGGTACGGCAGCGACAGCATTAGCGGTGGAACCGGCGCTGACAACCTCTATGGCGGGGAGGGCGACGACACCCTAGCCCCCGGTGGCGCGGATTGGTACGGGTTTGAAAATGTTGATGGCGGGGGGGCACCGACCTGCTAGTGCTCGACTACTCCCGATTCTCTATGCCGTTATCTGCCTCCTCCTACTATAGCTGGGAGCCCAGCACCGGCAGTGGCTCGTGGAATTCCCCCAGCTACCTCTCCTTCAATAACATCGAGCAGTTCCAAATCACAGGCACAGAGGGCGACGACTATCTGCGAGGAGGAACCCTCAGCGACACCCTCAGCGGTAGGGCGGGGAATGACACCCTCGATGCCAGCGACGGTAATGACTCTCTCGATGGCGGAGACGGCGCTGACTCCCTCTCTGGCGGGGCGGGTAATGACACCCTCAATGCCAGCGACGACAATGACACCCTCTATGGCGGGGACGGCAATGACTCCCTGTCTGGTGGTTATTACTCATACGGCAGTAACAATGCCTACTTCGATGGCGGTGCCGGCAATGACTTTGTTAACGGCGGCACAGGCAATAACTCCCTGTCTGGGGGCACCGGCAATGACACCCTCTGTGGCGAGTACGCGAGCAACTGCCTTGGGTGGTGGCAGGACCCATTCGGGAACATGAACGAGGTTTTGTTCCTGGGCAATGACACTATCGATGGGGGGGACGGCGATGACTCCCTTGATGGCTTCATCAATAATGATCTCTGGATGTGGGCGTATTACGCCAATGACTCCCTCTATGGCGGAGCCGGCAACGACACCCTCAATGGCGGGGACGGCAATGACACCCTCAATGGCGGCACCGGCAATGACTCCCTCTACAGCTCCTACGGCGATGACACCCTCGATGGCGGGGACGGCAATGACACCCTTTATGGCGGAGACGGCAATGGCTCCCTCAATGGCGGCACCGGCAATGACTCCCTCAGCGGCGGTGCCGGCACTGACACGATGGTTGGCGGCACCGGCAACGACACCTATGTG
>CAZJNL010000165.1:0-5742 GCA_964546515.1 uncultured Oscillatoria sp. | reverse complement strand
TGAGGTGGAAAACCTGACTCTCACGGGCACCGCCGCTATCAGCGGCACCGGCAACACCCTCAACAATCAGCTAACTGGCAATGCCGGCAGCAACACCCTCAATGGGGCAGCCGGCAGTGACACGATTGATGGCGGCGCGGGCAATGATTCCCTTATTGGTGGGGATGGCAATGACTCCCTCACCGGCGGTGCCGGCACTGACACGATGGTTGGCGGCACCGGCAACGACACCTATGTGGTGGATGCCGCCACGGATGTGCTAACAGAAGCCGCTGCCGGTGGCACCGACGCCGTGTTGGCCTCTGTCAGCTACACTCTGGGCACTGAGGTGGAAAACCTGACTCTCACGGGCACCGCCGCTATCAGCGGCACCGGCAACGCCCTCAACAATCAGCTAACCGGCAATGCCGGCAGCAACACCCTCAATGGGGCAGCCGGCAACGACACCCTCAATGGCGGCGATGGGGCAGACACCCTCACCGGCGGTGCCGGCAACGACACCCTGACCGGAGGAACTGGCAGCGACCGCTTCCTTTACGACACGGGTGTGGCCTTCAGCAGTGCGGCTGTTGGTATCGATGTCATTACTGACTTTGTTGTGGCTCAAGCTGACAAAATTGTCCTTGACAAGACAGTTTTCACGGCGCTGAGCGCTGTAGCTGGGGGCAGCCTTGGCTCTGAGGAAAGCCACTGTCACCACTGACACCGCCGCTGCCACTTCCGCAGCCGATATCGTCTACAACTCTGTCACTGGCAATTTGTTCTACAACCAGAATGGCACTGCGGCTGGCTTTGGCACCGGCGCTCAATTTGCCACGCTCACCGCTCATCCTGTCCTGGCGGCTACTGACTTTATCATCCAGGCATAGCAACGCCTGCAAACATCCATAAAGTCCAGCCTTGCCTTTAGGCGGACTGCGTTGGGGCAATCCTGTTGGGGTTGCCCCTATTTTGTCAGCCTGCTCCCTCGTGCGCCCGACTTGAATATTTTTAAATCCTAATGAACAGTCCTATTATTGCGGGCGGTCGCGGCGACCGCCCGTTGCAAAAGTAATCAAACGTATTTTTATTAATTTTATTCTCCGGCTGAATCCTAGCTGCCTACTAGCCAACTTGCCTGCGAACAGCTAACGACTGATTAGATTCGGAACAGATCCCGCACGTCCTGGAGCGGGAATGGCCACAGCAACTCAGGCTCCCAGTCATCGGGGTCAAACAGCGAGTTGCGCCCTCGCTGGTAGGCTGGCCACAGGTATTTCCAGGGGCAATTGTACCGCCGGTCTGCGGACGGCTGCAGCTGTTTGTCAACCGCTGCCAGCAGCCCCAGCAGCAGCACGAGATTCACCGGCCTCAACTTTGCCCCCAGCAAAAATGCCTGGACTTGCGCTTTACCGATGGCGTCAGTGCCGTAACCGGTGAGGACGTGTGTGCCATCATGGAGCTGTTCGCGCGGTGGCCCGCTGGTTAGGGGTTGCAGCTGGTGCCGGTCGAGGAAGTCCGCCCAAGCGCGGCCAAAAGTGCCCGCCGGCAGGGCTCGCAGTTCCTCCACACGCACAAGCTGAGGCGCGTCAAGCCCCCGCGCCACACGGTCAATCCCATCCAAAAATTGTTGGACATAAAGGGGCGGCTTGCCCTCCAGCTTTGGCGAAGTGAGAAGGTGTAGCATAGCTAACTCAGCTGCATTGCGTTCTAATTGAGTGAAGTCTGCTTGGCTTCCTGACACACCCCTGCACGGCGCTGGGGTGAGGTGTAATACCCATCAAGGTAGCTCCCCTCAATCTTAACCCCTTGAGGTATCCAGCTGTCCAGAGGATTTGAGGAAGTTTTCATGAAAATCTTTCTGAGAACTGTGAAGCTTACATCAAGGCAAGTGTGCGCACTCGCTCAGTAACCCAACAATCGGCGCTGTCACCAGGCAGACCCTGGGCGCTAGCCATTGGCGGCGCTCTAGTTCCCCCCGTCCGATAAAATCCGCTTAGTTAATTTACGCTTAATCAATCCCGCCACGCGCTGGCCTTTCGTTCGCGTGCGGCCTGTCAATCCGGGAACATCAGCGTTCTTCAAATCTGCGCTCCCGGCCCAAATATAAGACAAACTTATGCCTCACACAAAAACATCTTATCTAAGGAAGCAAAAAATTTGTTATTGGTGTTACCTTTTATCTGGCACATTTATATAAAATAACAAATAATCACCAGAGCAATCATTTCTACTTCAATACGATTATGAAACCAAATTTATCTCTAGCAGCCATCCTGTCTACTGCCGCCATTACCGGCGGCGTGTTGCTGGCTGCGGCGAATCCCACTCAAGCTTTTGGCTGTCCGTTCAGCAAGTCCAAGGGGACTTCTGTTGAGACTTCTGGCACTCCGTCCGGTCTAGTGGCCAAGAAACTCAACCCGACTAAATTGGGAATCGCCGCAGCTGGTATGGCTTCGGTTGCGGGCTTGTTTGCAGCGGGTATGGCTTACAAGGCTCGTCGCGCCGGCTTCCTCGATCCGGTGACTGGTGAGGTCGCTCCAGAAGAATCTCTGCAAGATTCCTCCTCAATCGCCATTCCTCAAGAAGCTTTGTCCTCCCCAAGCAGCGAAGAAGCTTCCCCCACCAGCGACAGAGAGCTGACTGCGGTGCGCTAGTCCAAGCGAAACATCTGCAAATCAACCCTCTGGCAGAGCAATGCTAGGGGGTTTTTGCTGTCGGCGAGTGCCACTCTTCCCAGGCGCTTGCCTTGAGAATCCACTCCAAGAATGGCAATTCCAGGCTACCTGCAGGAGCCCCGGAGCCTAGCTTGTGCGGAACCGCTGCGGGTAGCGTTGGCAAAATCTTAAGATTTATGCAGAATGATTGAGGTGCTGCCGGTGTGGCCAATCGACCGCAGCCTGAACCGGCACTCCCCGCGAGAGCCATGAATCCTAGAACGCCACTGTTACCGCCCATGTCGCTGCGACAAAAACTTGCCTTTTATCTAGAAGACATTGAAACCCCTGCCGGCAGAGCCGTTAATTTGCTCATTGCCTGCCAGGTTTTACTCTCCTCAGCGATTTTTGTCGCAGAAACCTACCCAATCCCAGCTAACGTGCGCCTCTATCTGGATGCCATTAACACGGGTATTCTGCTGATTTTCGCCGCCGAGTACACCATACGTTTCTGGTGCGCAGAGCGCAAGTTGAAGTTTTTTCTAAGCCTCTACTCTCTGGTCGATCTCATCGTCATCTTGCCCTTTTTCCTGGCCGCTCTAGACGTCAGCTTTATTCTCATCTTTCGATGGCTGCGAATTTTGCGACTGATTCGTTTTATTAACCCCCAAACACTATTTGGCACCATCAGCACCGAAGATGGCGTCATTGTCGCCCGCATCTTATTCACTTTATCTGCAATAATATTCGTCTATTCGGGCTTAATTTATCAAGTTGAGCATCCCGTCAACCCGGAGGCGTTCAGCACATTTTTTGACGCGGTTTATTTCTCCGTCGTCACCATGACAACGGTTGGGTTTGGCGATGTCACCCCCACATCACTAGGGGGGCGCGTGATGACGGTTATGATGATTTTGACGGGAATTGCCTTCATTCCCTGGCAGCTGGGCGACCTAATCAAACAATTGGTCAAAACAGCTAACCAGAAACAAGTGCGCTGTTCTGGTTGTGGCTTGTCTTTGCACGACGCCGACGCTCATTTCTGCAAAATCTGCGGCACTCAGCTGGAGGTGGCGAGCAAGGCCAATGGCAAAGTGCCCGCCGGCACTACGGACTGACTCCCGCTTTTTCTTGGCTGCGCTTGACCAAATCCCGAAAAGCAAAACTGCAAACCCCGTCCTTTCGGAATGCCGGCACCACCAGTTCCCATTCCCCCTCTGTCAGCTTGGCCGGACGGATATCTGCGTATTCGGCGAACCCGAAGTTAACAATGTGGTCTCGGGCGCACATGGCCAAGTTTAAATCTTTGTAGCCGGCGAAGGCCACATATTTGCGCTGATCCGCCTCGACAGCCAGCACCACGCGCGGCGAGAGCTTGACCAATGTCTCGCCTGTCTCAGTCAGCTGCAAATACTGCAGCTCGATCTTCTTCTTGCTGAAAAACCTGTAGCGCTTGCCTTTGACCTTGACCCGCACCGTATAGGCCCACTCCTCGACCGCCTCGATATCCGCCGGGCTAATGTTCTCTTCGAGCTCCTCGCTCACATGCTGGGCCACGACAAACGGGCAGAACAGCATATATACGGTCAGGTTGAACGGCAGATCGTGATGCTGGTGGTAGATGTAATTCGTCTCCACTACCTTGCTATAATAGAGCATAGTTTTTGTTTGTTTATTTGTTTGCTTTCAGGCTACCTTCCCGGGTCGCCTTTTCTTTGTTGCCTATTATAACCCCCTTCCCCCCGGAAAGTATCCGACTTTAACAAAAATTTACATCACTCGCTCCCCCAGGCGGGTGAGGATGACATCGCCACGGGCGATGGCCCGCCGCAAGCGAAAAATCGAACCCTTGCGCCCGCCGACCGTCTTTAACAAAAATTTACATCACTCGCTCCCCCAGGCGGGTGAGGATGACATCGCCACGGGCGATGGCCCGCCGCAAGCGAAAAATCGAACCCTTGCGCCCGTGGATGTAGCCGAGCTCCTCAGCCTGGGATTCTAGCGCCTCTTTTTCTTTGGATGTGACTTGTCCGTTGATTGGGACATAATCATCGTCTCTCATAGCCCAGCCCTACTGTAATCTCTGCCTGTATAACAGATCCTGCCCCACGAAAGCGAGGCATGTGGGGCGCTCGCCGCCACCGACACGCCGGCTGTCGGGAAAGCCCTTGCGCCGGCTCTGCAAGCAGGCACCACCGGCTTATTTAAAAAGCCGCACAGACTCCTCTCTGAGAAGCCCTTTGCTAAGGTTTATTTTTCTAAACCCCTTAGCAATCACTTCCTCACAAGAAATATCGATTTGATTAACACCGGCATCCATCAAATCCTGGATAGAAGCCGCGAAGATAATTTCCGAAATACCCGCCCAAACACAGGTAGCCGCGCACATCGGACAAGGCTCACCCGTCGCGTAGAGCGTATACCCTTCCAAGGAAGGATTCTTCAGCTGGCGAGTCAGATTGCGAATCACATTCACTTCAGCGTGAGCTGACGGATCGCTATCTCTCCTGACCGTATTGTGCGCTCTGGCAACCACTTCATTATCTCTCACAATAACTGCCCCGAAAGGCATGTCGCCTTTCAAGGCTTCTTCCAGGGCTATCCTCATAAAGTCTTCAGGACTCACAGTCTGACTCAGTTTCCGATCGCAACAACCACTTATTGTACCCCAACAAGCCCCGACAGGGAAAGGGAGCCGGTAGGGCTAAAGCCCTACTACAAACTTTGGGCTAAAGCCCTACTACAAACTCGGCGGCGGCTGTCACTCCCCTCACCGTCTCAGGATACCTTCTAATTCCCCAGCCGATGACTCAGTTGCCCAAACAGAAAAATTCTGGACAGGATTCCCTTTTTCATGCCTTACCTCACTGGGCTGCACAGACGATAAATTTGGCGTTTCCAGACTGAACAGCGATAGCTGCTGGGGTGCTTCCCCCGCTTCATTCTTCTGCGGAGATGTTTTCTGACTGACAAAATCCCCCATTCGCTCACACCCTTTAGCAAATCGCCGCAGAGTCGTAGCAATCGCCTCCGAACTCTTATCAATCCCTATCCACCTGCGCCCCAACTGCGAAGCCACAGCCAGAGTCGTTCCCGAACCAGAAAA
>CAZJNL010000164.1:0-8362 GCA_964546515.1 uncultured Oscillatoria sp. | reverse complement strand
ACTCCCACCTCTGGGAAGCTGAAACCCCAGTCCTCCGCGCACGATCTGAAAGCGCGTCTGGAATGGGGCGAGCCGGTTTTGACGATTCTCGATGTGCGCGATCGCACCGCGTTCAATGAGGGTGACATTTTGCCAGCGGTGCCGGTGCCGGTGGATGGGTTGGCAGAGTGGGCGAAATCCCGGCGTCGCACAATTGGGGATGAAACTGTAGGGGGAATCTTTTTGCGATCGCCCTGAAATTCCTGTAGTTGCAGTCTCCGTGGGTGGCACTGCAACTACAAACCTACCATCTCACTAATGTGCAACACCCTGCTGTCAGACCGCTGGGCACGACCTGTGCGCTCGCTGTCGCTTGAGAGGGGAGGCGATTGCCGGTGTTAAAAGTTCCCAGCAAATCTTAAAAAAAGCTGAAGATATTGAAAAATCCTTGACGGCTGAAGGTGGGGTCTGCTAAAAAATAGACAGGTTTAGTATAAAGGGTGCAAAGCATAAAGGGTGCGCACCTCTCAAGATGGGTCGGGTCACTCCGCAACAGGGGTGGCCGCCACGCCAATGTTTTTTCAAACCAACTGACAGGCGTCTCGCCTGTCCCACATACAAAATTTGAGGAAAAGATGGATAGTCTAGCCTACGTACACCTTTGTTTAGCTGAAGAAGACGCCGCAGATATTCCTGAACTCAGGCTGCCGAGCGCCCAGAGTTTAGTGGGAGCAGCCATGACTGTTGCTGTAGCCGCATCAGCTATTACTGCAACACCGGCAGAGGCCCGCACCTTAGTTCCAGGCAATCACGGTAGTGACGTGGTGCTGCTTCAGGAATTGCTGAAAGTGAAGGGGTATTTCTGCTGCACAGCCACCGGCTATTATGGCAAAGTCACGAAAGGAGCTGTGCGGCAATTTCAGTCTAACCACGGGATAACGCCCACTGGGAATGTCGGCCCAGTCACCAAACGAGCAATGGGGGCATACTGGTAAATCGCTTCTAAAAAGAAGACACTCTGAAAAGCGGAGCGAGAAAATTCAGATTTAACGAATTTGCGGGGAATGACCTTCCCGCAAATAAGCGATCGCTCCTCCCTTACTCAGGGCAATCCTCTCGGGGGTTGCCCCACAATTTTACGGAATAGTTCGTGGGGTGCGTTCCCTCTGGGAACGCACCCTACTTCTACTGCAAACCCATTTGCCGCAAAAACTGCTGAATTTGGCTTGCCGGCAGTGCGTTTCCCGCCGCCTGGAATAAATCCCTGGCTTTCTCAAAAGCTGCCCTCGCTTCTGCCAACTGCCACTTTGCGTGCGAAGCATTTCCCAAATTCTGGTGAATTGCTCTCCTACCTTAATTCGTTCAACCCTCGTTCCCAACCTCTGGCTGGGAAGGAGAAACTAGAGGCTCAGGCTCTAGATGAACTCTCCTACCTTAATTTCAGGTGAGATAAATTAAATTCATGTGCTCCTATGTCAATGCCGGCTCCTGAGGGTCTGTTATTTCCCTCAACATCAGTGCTAGCCGCACTCAGTGGGGTTCCCGCATCAATAGCGGGACTTGTGGGTTGAATCCTAAAATTTGCTACAGCAGGCTCTATAGACGGACTTACAAAAAGAGGATTAACCCCTATTAAATTAGAGGCTCCTATAAGTTTTGGATATCCCTTATTTCCAGTGGCATAACCATTGCAAGCCAGGTTATACTCCCACTTATTATTAGTGGATTCCCCCTCAATAAAGTCTAGCTTGTCAGGAGCGCTCGCACAAGCTATATTGTTGTAAAACTGAATATTGCTGGAAATATAGGCCGATAACTCCCCTTTTAAGTCCCCGTCCAAGTTGGCGGACTTGCTATTGTGGAAGGAGGTATTATTCCTGACCGTTACATTGTCGCTTTGAAAGATATGAATCCCCCGCCCGCCATTAGAAAACACAATATTGTTTTCAATCAGTGTTGAAGCGGTGTACTTGGCTCTAGGAGTTTTAGATTGCGTCTGCCGGAAGTCATCGATAGTAATGCCGTTTCCATCCGTAATCTTTCCATCTTCTCTGGGAACTATGTTTTGGTTGTAATAAGAGATATTTCCTCTAATTATATTGTGAAACCCTGGCTCGCTGTCAAAAGCAATGGCCTGATAAATGGAAATGCCGCTGCACTGGTAAGGCGACCTAAATGCGTTGCGATAAACTGTGTTTCCTTCCACATGCAGGTAATCTGTCTCTTGACCGGAAACACCGCCACAACCGGCATCATGGAGTTCATTGTTTATGATTCTTGTGTGATGGTTTCCCTTTCCTACATGCAGAGCAGATCCGGTTAGAATTGAGGTGACGTCAAACCCGTTTATTTCTATGTAGTTACCCTCGATTTTAAAAGTCCCGTCTTGAGTTCCGATTACAAAGGGCTTGTGACCTGGAAAGGCTTGAAAGGCAATCCATTTATCAGGGTTCCCCGATTGAGTCACCGTAATATTTTCCTGGTAAGTTCCATTTTCAACATACACACTATCGCCTGCCGCTACCTTTTGGTTGGCTTTTCCTATTGTTTTAAATGGAAGCTCTGCTGTGCCTGGATTGCTATCATTTCCGCGCTCGCCATCGACATAATATATTGTGCCAGCGCTTCCCTTAGAGCCAAGCGCTTGACTAATTCCTGGCACCCGAGCAGGTGTTAGGGCGGCGCTTCTCTTAAAGGCTTGTGCTTGATTGGCTTCTGGCACCGGCTCGACTGTGGCTCGCTGGGATTGATTTGGCGAGAAGAAAGAACTCCTGCCAATCTGACTAATAAAGATTGTAAGTAAAGCAGCAGTTAAAGCTATAAAAAAAGTTTTCTGAACGCGATTTATCGACATGACACCCATCTCCTCATTGTTTGTGGGGTGTGCTTGGCGAGCTAGGGGGGTTTTTAAACCCCCTCAGCAACAGGAAAGTTTTTAGCTTGCTTGTCACACCTTCACATCCTATCTACTTCCATCCTGTTGGGAATTGCGAATAATTGCCAGCCAAACAAACTGGTAAGCCATTGAGCCAAAAACAGCAGCACAAATCGGGGATTGTGCTTCAAATGACGTTTCCACAAACGTTTTGGCTCCATCGCTATCCGGAACATCCATTCCAAGCCCGCCTCTTGCATCCAGCTGGGAGCTTGTTTGACGCGCCCCGAATGGAAATCAAAAGCCGCTCCCACACCTATCATAACAGCAGGAATCCGATCGTGATGGGCTTTCATCCAAAATTCCTGTTTCGGACAGCCAATGCCGGCGAATAAAATCTGCGCTCCAGACTCCACAATACCCTCAGTATAAGCTGCATCCTCCTTGGGCGTCAAGGGGCGAAATGGCGGTGCGATCTGGCAAACGATCTGAATTTCTGGGAAACGCTGGCGCAGAAATGCCACAAATGCAGCCAAGCTTTCTGCTGTTCCGCCGTACAGCCCAATTTTAACACCCATGCGGGCTGCAGCTTCGCACACATGTAAAGTCAGAGTGGGTCCGTAGACGCGAGAAGCATTTTTCACACCAAGCGCACGCAAAGCCCACACGAGAGGCATGCCATCAGGTGTGACTAAGGCAGCACTGTTAACTAGACGAGCAAAGATTGGGCTGTCACAGGTTTCCATTGTCATGTGCACGTTGGAAACGCAGACGCAGTAGCTCTTTCTTGTTTCAGCCCAAGCTAAAATCCGTTGGGTTGCATCTTCATAGCTAGTAGCATCGACTCGCATGCCGAGTATGTAGCGATGTTCTAGCGGTGCTATTTTATCGAGCGGTAATTGCATAATACTCTATCTCCGATCTGGTTGTTCAGTCGAGGTTGGCGCAGTCTGGAATTTGCAGTCACAGTCAAAATCGCCGGCTGCAGCTTGCTCAATCGGGCGCTGTCTGTCCGCCAGCGCCATATCCTGTGTGGCAACTGAGGTGTATACCTTAAGTAATGAAGACATGTAATTCTTGATATCAAGGGATTGAACGCGATTTCGACCGGCAGTTCCTAAGGCAAGTCTTAAGCCTTCATCTTCAATCAGACTTTGCATAGCTTGGACTAACTCCTGCTGGTTTCCTGGCTGCACTAACAAACCGTTTTGCTTGTCAGCAATCACCTCAGGTATTCCTCCGACTGGCGTCACAATCGCTGGCAAACCCCAAGCCATTGCCTCAAGCATGGACATAGGCAAACCCTCGTTGTAAGAAGGCAACACAAACGCATCAGCATTCGCCAAAAGTTCATCGCGCTGTGCGGGACTTATCCATGAGAAAACAGTAACCTGTTCCTCAAGACCCAGTTCTCGGACTAGCTGTTGAGCCATTTCCACATCCCCGTTGCCAGCCAGGACTAATTTGGCACAATTTCTCTGCTGTTCGGGAAGTGCGGCAAACGCCTTAATCAGGTCAAATGCTCCCTTGTCTTGCTGAGGGAAGGCAACAACCGATTTAGCGAGTTCAAGTGCTCCCCGGCGTTTTCCGATCCGTCCCAAGAAGACAAAGGTCACTTGCTGGTGCTCTGTGCGCAGCGGGATTGCCGGTGGCAGCTTGACTGGATTGTGCAGGACAGCAATCTGGCTGGCGTCAAGCTCAAATTTTTCCATAAAATAAGCTTTCCAACTTTCTGACAGGGCTATAAATTTTGTGCAGCTGCCAAATAAACTGCCTAAAAATTTCTGAACAATGCGTGGGAGTTTTGCGAAAAATTCTTCATACGTTGCGCCGTGGCAGTGAAGGACGACCTGCTTGCGGAACCCCAGAGCGAGCAGGGTAAGAATCGCTTTTCGGAAAGTGCTTCCCCTTTCTGAGAAATGGATGTGAATGATGTCGGCATTTCCGGTTATAAGAGTCTGCAAAAGGGTCTGAGCCGCTCGCAGGAATACGCGGACATTATGAATTGCAGAGCCTTGGGCAAAGGTAGGGACGTGATGGATCTTAACTTTTGAAGGTGCATTTTCGAGGATGAGCTGTTCAACTGAGGTGATTCCTCCCTTGACATCTAGCCCGGCTCCCAGCATCAGCACTCTTGTCTGGATGGGGTTAGCGGTGAATTTATTCATAACAAAACCTCCTTAAATTAAACGGCAATCGGTTTGTTCAGATTTGACACTGGACTGAGGGTGATGCAAACGCTTTCTGGTTCAGGCGGCAAAAGCATTGATAAGACTGCCGCCACATACAGCACCCAACAAATATCATTTCGCACCATCAGCGAACTTTCGGTTATATTAACCAAAACCTGGAATATCATTAAGATAAAGGGCCAAAACCCTTCTGCTGTTCTAGTCAGGCGCACCCAGGCTAGTCCCTTAACTAAATTTATAAAAAATCCAATCAAATATAGGGAGACTCCTAATACGCCCAAACTGAGCCAGAGATCCAATAAGCCATTGTGGGCGTCTGGCGGTTGCCACCCCGTTGCGTACCAGATAATAGCAGAAGGCCCATTCAAGCCGCGCCAAAAACCACTGTAACCATAGCCCAGCCAAGGGCGTTTCCAGATCATATCCAGCACATACGGCCACAAATCTGTACGACCAGTAAGTGTTGCATCCTTACCTAACGAGCCCAGCAGAGCTTCTGCGGCAACCGAAATCCCTATATATAAGATTCCACTTGCTGTTGCTATAGAGAGCGCGGCAGGAATTAGCCGGTCGAACCGCCACCGTAAAGTCTGGCAGACAAAGAAGGTGGCTGTAATAGTTACAAAATTTCCCGTTGATGAGGAAGAAGTTGAAAGTAATATGAGCGCCAGCGACAAGCTAAAGCCGCACCAGAGAAGCCAGCGATATTTTTTCGCCCCACTAGCCAGTAGCAAAAAGACAGCTGAACTCAGAACCATCATTTTGCCGAGAACGTTTTTATGGGTATAGATTCCCCGCCAAGCCCCTGAATGAAGCCCACCCATAAGCCCGTATTGTGGCATTGCCACAGCAAACACCAGACTTAGCACTATCGACAGGCCAAAAGCCCAACCCAGTAACTCTAACTGCTGTTTTAGGGTATAGCGGGTAGCTAAGTAGAGTCCGAACAGCGACGTCCCGATTAGGGCTATAGCACGGCTTAGGGTTTTTTCCGGTGCGGAAGACCACAATAGGGAGACTAGAGCCAGCCCCACTAATACCCAGATAAACCTATCTTTACTGAGTACATAAACAACCTTCTTCCACCGCGCCACAAGCATAAAAAAGGATAGGGCATAATTAAAAAGGAAGAGAAGGTACGTCAGGGAATTATCCATGTCTTCTATAATTATTCCATCCTCCTGATTGGCCCCCCCTAAGATAAGGACAGTTATCGGCCCCCCTGTATAGAGCAGCAAGAATAGAGCTGTTAATGCCGGTTCTGCAAATCGGAGAAGTGTTTTCATAAGCGGAGCTTACAGGTATTTTAAATCTCTATTGCTTGGTGTGTTTTGGCGCTTGAAAGCCCAGACAAATCGCCGGATTTGCTGCCGGACATCCTGAGGTAGCAGCCACATCACCAAATACAGCAAATAATCAGTGGGGCTGAGTTGGCCAAACCGCACAGCTTCCCACAGCAGAGGCCAAAAAACTTTCCAATCACGCTGTAAGGACGCCTGCGAACTCACAACTGTTATAATAAAGCCTGAATAGGCCCGCCGTGTTACTAGATTGCGGAGCGAGCGAATCCAGTCCAGCGAATATTGCCAGTCGTTTATGTTGCTTAAGCGTTTGCGGCTTATCTCTGTATTCCAGATAGCTACAGGTTCGGGCAAAAACTCCAGCCCCACACCTTCCAAGGCACTGACCCGAAGCAGCCAGTCCCAATCCTCATGTCTGGGCAAATCTTTTTTCAAAGGCAGCTTTTTCAGTAACTCTTTTTTCGTGAAAAAAGTAGAGGTTTGTATAAATCCTTCTCCCGCAAACAAAGAGTTACGAGCGAACAGGTATTCGCTCAGGGGTTCAGAGGGTGCTGGCAGCCTTCTAGGCCAAACAAATTCACCTTTCGGATTGCGGGCAATCAAACAACTGGCGACAATGGGAAAAGCGTGACGTGAGTGAGTGGCTAATTCAAGCTGCCGGTCGAGCTTTTGGGGCAGCCATTCGTCATCATCATCTAGGAAAGCTATCCAAACGCCTTTTGCCACGTCAACACCGGCATTTCTAGCAGCTGCTGGGCCCACATTCACTGGCAGCGCTATTACTTTCAGTCTGGGATCGTCTATCGGCTTGAGTTCTTTGACTGTAGCCTCATCAGGCCCATCTACCACCACAATCACTTCTATCGATTTCAGGGTTTGAGCCAGGGCACTCCTGACTGCCCTGCCAGCAAGGTGAGGTCTATTTCGTGAAGGAATCACCACGCTCACCATTTGTGCGAGAGTTTCATTCATAGTAGGCTATCCTAATTCAATCGTAACATGACTTTTTCAGAAACACCTCTCCAGAAACCAGCTTTCTTTAAGAAACCTGGTTTCTAGATATTGCCGTTCTCCCGACGGCAGAAACGCCCAGAACACCAATCAGCAGCAAATAAGCCAAACTAGCAGCAACCGCAGTCAGCAGAATGTTTTGACTGATTTCCTGTAGAATCAGGAATACAGCCAGCATAAAAACGCTGATCAGCAGGGGCCGGCGCAGAATGCGCCACAAGTGTAGCGAAAACAGGCGGGTGCGGACAGCATACATATATTGGCTGCATGCACTGATGTTCATTAGCAACGCCGCTATCGCCGCACCGAGCAACTGATATTGCGATACCAGCACCACACTCAACAAACCACCTAACACATTAGTGACGCTCACTTCGCGCAGGTTAACTCGCTCCAAGCCATTCGCCACAAGTAAAGAACTCAGCGGTCGGATTAAAGATACTGCAACAAGTCCCAATGCCACCACCTTAAGGGCTGCACTCGCCTCAGCAAAGCTAGGATCTCGATAAATAAAAATTAGTAAATTGCCCCCTATAAAGAATAGCCCGACAATCAATGGTAAGGCCACGCACAGCAACATCTCAGCAATACTTTCGACCAGGTGACGCTGCTTTTCCTTTCCCAGCATGACGGCTTTCGACAGGCTGGGAAAAACAGCCAATACAGCGCTCTGTGCGAGAATCTCAAAGGGCTGCATCAATTGCGCAATCCCTCCGAACAGTCCAACCACGACCTCCCCCCCTAATAGTGAAAGGATAAGTACCTGCATTCTGCCACTGAGCGCCGCCACACTCTCGATCGCTACCAGTGTGCGGGCAGCCTTCACAGTGCGCCCGATAAAATTCCAGTGAATTTGCCATTTTGGTTTGACAGTCCGTGCGATAAAGCCCCATTCAATCAAAAGAATCAAAAATTCCGAAACCACCAAGATTCCTGCCAGAAAGCTGACCCCACAGTTCAGCTTCATCGCCCATATCATCACCCCTACGCGCAGGATGTACACC